>CALNCC010000025.1 GCA_937875275.1 uncultured Dysgonomonas sp.
TTGGCGACATTCATTCTCATGGAAAATTTGAAGCTCAATATGATAATAATGAATGGCTTTATGGTTATTCTTTATTGAGAATATTATTTTTTATTTTTTCTCTTCAATACTTTATTTATAGTTTCTTTCGCTAATTTTTCCATCACAACATATCCCTCAACCGTAGGATGGATGCCGTCATTCGCATACTGAGGCAACATAGCACCATTTTCGTCGCGCATAGCCGAATTATAATCTATATAAGCAAACTTTTTCTTTTTCGCATATGCTTTTATTTCAGCGTTCAGGGCATCTACTTTCTCAGGAGCATCTTTGATATTAGGATTCCAACCGAAACCACCGGCAGGCAGCACTGAAGACAATATTACTTTTATCTTATGATAATCAGCCAGTTCTGCCATCGATTTTATATTATCGAGCGTAAATTTAGGATTGTATGTTCCTGTATTTTCGGCAACATCATTCGTACCGATATTAATCACTACAGCAACAGGTTTAAGATCAAGAATATCTTGACGAAAACGTAGTAGCAGCTGAGGGCTTGTTTGTCCGCCTATTCCACGTCCTACGTAGTCATTGTCTTTAAAAAAATCGGGACGTGTAGGAACCCAACCATCAGTAATAGAATTTCCAATAAAAACTACTCTCTTAATTTTTTTGGTATTTGTTTCTATAACTTCAGTATTTGATTTCTGATACCTTCCAAGATTAACCATATCATTCAATTTTTGCGCATTCAACTGAATAAATAAAGAGCATACTAAACTTAACGAAACTAAAAATAATTTTTTCATGATATTCTTACATTAATATTTAAAAGTTAAAATTCTATTCTATTTTTTTTAATAACCATTCTATCCTATTTCAACTTTATATATATAATATATATTTAATTTTAATAAATCTTATAGTGATAATTATAGCCTGTTAATAATGTTTATTCTTTTTTCTAAGATTGCTTGTTTAATACGAAATTAAAAATCTATTGTAAAGAAATACCTTTTTATTAACAATACAGCTTTTATTTATATCTATTTATTCCAGCACTTTACAAACGTTATTAAAAACTTGTTGAAAACCTCTTTTGTTGATAAGTATTTTTATGATTCTCTATTTTTCATGTTCATAACCTTTTTGAAATTTGATAGTAAAAAAAGATATTCTTTTTCGCTTCTTTGGAATGATTAAATCATATGTAATTTAAAGGTGATAAATACAAATTTATTTATACTTAAGATATCAACAGTTATTAAAAGGATATTAACAATCGTTTGTAAATAGCCTCATTTTTTTTTTAAACATTCTTATTCTTTGAATATAGAGTTCACTCTAAATATAAATAACTATTTTTGTGTTATCACAAATTATATCATTAAAATATGAAAGATTTTTTTAAAAGTCTGTTTGCTTCTATATTAGGATGCTTCGTAGTTATAGCTATTTTCTTACTCATAGGATTGGGAATAATAGTTGCATTAGCTTTTGGTTCGTCCGACAATTTTACATTAAAAGAAAATACAGTTCTCAATATAAGATTAGAAGGAATATTATCGGAAAGAGTTGAAGAAAAGAACCCACTGTTAGAGATGATCATACAATCGCCGATGGAGATAGGATTGGATGATATTCTATCTTCTATAAAGAAAGCTAAAGAAAATGATAAGATAAAAGGAATATATATTTATTCAGGTTTATTTTCTGCATCTCCGGCTTCGTTGAAAGAGATGCGCGATGCGCTTGTAGACTTCAAGGAAAGTGGAAAATTTATAGTTTCTTATTCCGATCTCTATTTGCAAGATGGTTATTATTTATCGTCTGTTTCGGACGAAATGATAATAAACCCTCAGGGAGTAATAAATTTGCACGGTCTATCAGTAAGCCGTACATTTTATAAAGGACTATTGGAAAAACTTGGTGTTGAAGTACAGATTTTCAAAGTTGGTACTTTCAAGTCGGCAGTCGAACCATTTATACTCGATAAAATGAGTGATGCCAATAAAGAGCAGTTAGAATCTTATATGAGTGATATGTGGAATACTACACTGACCGATATTTCCGATTCGCGAAACATATCAGTAGGCAGACTCAATCTTATAACAGATTCATTGCCTGCGCTCAGAAAAACAGAGATGTATATAGGTAACGATCTTGTAGACACATTGATGTACGAGATAGACGTGGAAGATTATATAAAATCGAAACTTGGTGTTGACAAAGATGAAGATCTGCAATTTGCGTCGGTTGATAATATGATTTCTGTACCAAATGTAAATGAAAGTAAATCGGAAGATATTATAGCAGTAGTTTATGCATCCGGAGAGATAATGACCGGTTTGGGTAATGGTGGTATAGATAGCAAACATTATGTAAAAGAATTGAAAGAACTGGAAGAAGATGATAAGGTAAAAGCTGTTGTATTGCGTGTCAACTCGCCCGGTGGTGGAGCTTATGCTTCCGAGCAAATTTGGAAGGCAGTATCCGATCTTAAAGATAAAAAGCCGGTGGTCGTTTCCATGGGCGACTATGCAGCATCGGGCGGTTATTATATATCTTGTGTTGCAAGTAAAATAGTGGCTCAACCAAATACGTTGACCGGTTCGATAGGTATATTCGGTATGTTTCCCGATGTGGAAGGATTAATAAAGAAAGTTGGACTGGCATTCGATCAGGTAGGAACAAATAGATTTTCCGATTTTGGAGAATTTACCCGTCCAATGCGTGATGATGAAAAAGAAATTATGCAAACCTATGTGAATAATGGATATGAGTTGTTCTTAAAAAGATGTTCGGAAGGAAGAAATATTCCTGTCGATTCTATAGCAAAAATTGCCGAAGGGCGTGTTTGGACCGGAAATCAAGCTTTAAAAATAGGATTGGTAGATGAGATAGGAGGAATAGATAAAGCAATTGAAGAAGCTGCAAAGCTTGCCGAATTAAGTGATTATCAATTAGAAAAATTACCAAAGAAAACTGATTTCTTTGAAAGCTTTATTTTTAATCAAAAGCAGCTATTTATTCAAGAAGGAATGAAAGAATATCTTGGTGAAGACTATAAGATAGTTGAAACACTGAAAAAGATAAAAGAGCAGGATTATATACAAGCTCGTTTGCCTTACGACTTAAAAATACAATAAACAATAAGAAAAAATATATATGAAAACCGTACATATCAACAGATGGTTGTTGCCGTTGTCGTGGTTGTACGGTTTTGTTGTGTATTTGCGCAATAAGCTGTTCGATAGGGGATGCTTAGAACAACGAACATATGATATACCTATTATCTGTGTGGGCAATATCACTGTGGGAGGAACGGGTAAAACGCCACATACCGAATATCTTATCCGCTTGTTGAAAGATAAATACAGAGTTGCAGTATTGAGCCGTGGATATGGACGAAAAACAAAGGGTTATCTTCTTGCGGATAGTACATCGGATAGCCATTCGATAGGCGATGAACCATTTCAAATAAAACAAAAATTTCCAAATATTTTAGTCGCTGTTGATGGAGATAGAAGAGAAGGAATAAGAAATCTTCTTAGGCTCGATAATCCTCCGCAAGTAATTTTGTTAGACGATGCTTTCCAGCACAGGTATGTAACCCCTACCCTTTCCATCGTTTTGTCTAATTTCTATCGCCCCGTATACAAAGATTCGCTTCTTCCTGCCGGACGGTTGAGAGAGCCGATGTCGGGGCTTAAAAGAGCTGATATTGTGATCACATCCAAATGTCCCGAAAATCTCTCGGACAGAGATAAAAGTACGATACAGGAAAATTTAAGATTGAAGGATAATCAGCAGTCTTTCTTTTCCGCTTTTGTGTATAAAGATGTGGAGGCGGTATTTGGTGCTAATGAAGGAATGAAAATTGAAGAATTGAGAGACAAGAACATCCTTTTAGTAACGGGAATAGCTTCTCCTCAAATGATTATTGAAAAGCTAAATAAATATACAACTAAGATAAAATCAATCACTTATCCTGATCACTATAATTTTCAAGATAGCGATGTAACGCAAATCAAAAATGCTTTTGAAAAAATAGATTCAGAAGATAAATTGATTTTGGTGACGGAGAAAGATGCGGCACGTCTTGTATCTATGAATATAGATGAAAGTCTTAAGAAATATATTTTCAGTTTGCCCATCAGCGTATCCTTAGGAGATGACGAAGAAATTTTTGATAAGATAATATTGAATCATGTGGAGAGTGTGATTTGATTTAGATAAATAAAAACAATTCAATCAATGTTTTAAATATGAAAAATAGATTACTATTCATATCATTTATTCTGATTATTTTAAATTCGTGTAAACAAGATAATGGAGGTTTACCGGAATCTGATTTGTATCGAAATGTGTATACAGGCGAATTTCTTACAAAACCGGCATTTGATACATTAATTATGAACTTGCATAATACATATTCTGATTCTACAAAAGGGCAAATGCATATGCGTATTAATTTCTTAACTCGTGAAGAAATCAATGATACAGTTATTCAACCATTTAGTTACGATATAAGAATTGGTAATGAATATGTTGTAAAAGCTAACTCTTACGAGAAAGTGGGAATGGAAATTGCCTCTAAAACATTTGAGTCGGTTGATGGCAGTAATATTCAAATAGGTGGAGTTCAAGAAAAGCCGATGATGATTAATCTTTGGTTCATTGAATGTCCGGGATGTATTGCTGAAATTCCGGCACTAAATAGATTACAGGAGAGATATGCCGATAGAGTGAATTTTGTGGCAATGACTTTTGAGAATAAGGAAGATACAGAGAAATTTTTGAAACGAAAAGAATTTAATTTTATACACATAGCTGATGCTTCTGATTATATAGACTATATAGGCTCAAAGCCATATCCTGAGAATATTTTTATTGGAAGAGATGGTAAAATAAAATATATCGAGGGGGGACTACCACATAGCGACAAGAAAGAAGATATGGATAAAATAATTGAACATTTTGAATATATGCTTAACACTCTACTTGCTCAGGAGAACTAAAAGTAACACCACCAGAAAGCAATGCAAAAGTGTTACCTTTTGATGAAATAATATTTGATAACCAATCAATAGAATAGATATGTTACAGAAAATACAACAAACAGCAGATTTTATAAAAAATAAGATAGCGGGAGAGATTCCTCAAATAGCAATCATATTAGGAACAGGACTTGGCGAGCTGGTACATTCGATAGCCATTGAGAAGGAGATTTCATATAGTGATATTCCTAATTTCCCCGTTTCTACGGTTGAGGGGCACAGCGGAAAACTGATCTTTGGCAAATTGGGCGGGAAAGATATCATTGCTATGCAGGGTCGTTTTCATTTCTATGAAGGCTATGACATGAAAGAGGTAACCTTCCCTATTCGTATTTTTCAGGCATTAGGCATTAAATATTTGTTTGTGTCTAATGCAGCAGGAGGAATGAATTCGAGCTTTGAAGTAGGTGATATTATGCTTATTGAAGATCATATCAATATGTTCCCGGAGCACCCATTGAGAGGGAAAAACCACAAAGAACTTGGTGTTCGTTTCCCCGATATGAGTAAGGCATACGATAAAGATTTGCGTGTGCTCGCAACCGGCATTGCTAAAGAGAATAATATCAAACTTCAATATGGGGTGTATGTGGGAACTCAAGGTCCGACATTTGAAACTCCTGCGGAGTACAACTATTTCAAGATAATTGGTGGCGATGCTGTGGGAATGTCAACAGTGCCAGAAGTTATTGTTGCCAATCATGCAGGAATGAAAGTGCTTGCATTCTCCATTATTACCGATCTGGGAGTGATAGGCAAAATAGTAGAGGTTACGCATGAAGATGTACAAATAGCTGCAAATGAGGCTCAACCGAAGATGGCGTTCATCATGCAGGAGGTAATCAAAAAGCTCTGATCTATTTTTCTATCAGATCGAGATATTTCTCCGATTGCTTTTCTATATTCAGATACGGGTGATTTTGAATTGCCCGTAAGGCTGCTTTATATTCTTCGGGTTGTGCGCTTACGTAGTTGATGGTATCTATAATGTCGTCCAACTCATAAGAAATACTGATATCTTTGAAATCATTGTTTACGTCCATCACACTTTTTTCCATCAGCATGGGCTTTTGGTAAGCATAGGCAAGATTATACGTTCCCGATATCCGCTCATTTCCATATTTCTTTTTGAATATTTCGGGATGCATAAGAGGAAGCACGGCATCGCATTTTTTCATGTAAGCATCCATTACGCTCTGAGAAATACGACCATCGAAATATACAAGATGGCTTGTGTCTTTCATCTTGTTTATCTGTTCTTGAACCAAAGTGCTTGCTGATCCTAACAGTATGATTTTTACATTATCGTTCAGTTTCTTTTTGGTCATGGCATCCAGCAAAGTGGCAACGTCTTTGTTCCCTTCCGAAATGGCACCGGGCGAGCATAACCAGAATTCATTCTCTGGTTTGTCGAGTTTGAAATCGTCGTAAGAAGGAAGATAGATGGGATAAAAGGTTGCCACATCAATTTTTCGGGGAAGCTCCTTGATACTTGTTAATAAGTAATCGCTCAAGAAGAATACTTTTTTGACCTTTCGGTATAGCCATTTGAATGTACCCGATTGGTTGAGATAACGAGTATAATGGATAATTCCCACATAGTTTTTCACTTTCGGTAAAGGGAAAATAAGAACATTGCGCATGATTCTATGTTCGATAGAATTAATCACAACAGTGTTGATATCGTGCTTTTTAGTAAAGCTTCTTATCTTTCTCACATCTTCCCATTTCTCTTTGTTAGAGAGTTCTCCATTTGCTTCGTGAAGCAGTAGGATATCTTCGAAAAGGCTTTGGTCGGGAAATTGCTTAAGCAACGATGTATTACAAATCAGAAAGACATTATATCCTTTTTCTTTGAGGGCACGTATCTGAAAATACATACACTCAGTGTGCGAACCGCCATACTCCAGTAAAGCGATGTTCTTATTTATCTTCTTTTTGACGCTCATTTATCTACTTTGATAAAATGCTTAACTTCAATGTGCCTCGAGCCAGTTCTTACCGGTTCCAGATTCCACTTTCAAAGGAACGGATAATTTGTAAGCATTTTCCATTTCATCCTTGACAATTTGTGTAACTTTTTCCAATTCGTTGGGATAGACATTGAAGTTGAGTTCGTCATGTACTTGAAGAATCATTTTCGATTTCAGTTTCTCTTCTTTAAATCGGTTGTATATTTTTGTCATTGCCACCTTGATGAGGTCTGCTGCGCTACCTTGAATGGGGGCATTGATGGCATTGCGCTCGGCATATCCACGAACGGTTGCGTTGCGTGAATTGATGTCGGGCAAGAATCGTTTGCGACCGAAGATGGTTTCCACATATCCTTTTTCCTGTGCCGTTTTGATGCTCTCATCCATATATTCTTTCACTTGTGGATAGGTTGCGAAATAGCCATCAATAAGCTCTTTGGCTTCTCCACGAGGAATGGTTAAGCGTTCAGCTAACCCGAATACTGAAATACCGTAGATGATTCCAAAATTGGCTGTTTTAGCCTTTCGTCGCATATCAGAAGATACTTCACTTAACGGAATTTTATAGATTTTGGCTGCTGTGGAAGCATGGATATCTTCTTCGCTGTTGAATGCTGATACCATGTTTTCGTCGTTACTCAGTGCTGCCATTATTCGCAACTCTATCTGCGAATAGTCTGCCGACAAAAATAAACAACCATCTTCACTGACAAATGCTTTTCGGATTTCTTTTCCGTTCTCTCCTCGTATCGGGATGTTCTGAAGATTTGGGTTGCTCGAACTTAATCGCCCGGTTGCTGTAACAGTCTGATTGAAAGATGTGTGCAATTTAGAATCCTTGTCAGTCAAGGCAGGTAAAGCATCAATGTAGGTACTCAACAATTTTTTGAGTCCACGATATTCGAGTATCATACCCACAATTGGATGTACAGACCTTAGTTTTTCCAACGTTTCTTCACTCGTAACATATTGCCCAGTCTTGGTTTTCTTGGGTTTATCCACAATCTTGAGTTTGTCGAACAAGATTTCGCCAACTTGCTTTGCCGAGTTTACATTGAATTCACTTTCAGCCAATTTATATATCTCTGCTTCGATGTTTTGCATCTCTTTAGTGAGTTCTGTTGACGATTCTTCTAATGCATTCTTATCAAGTTTGACACCTGTATTTTCCATGTCAGCAAGAACATATACCAATGGGAATTCTATATCATAGAGCAATTTCTTTTCAGCAGGCTTTTGGGCAACTTCTTTCTCCAACAGATGTTTCAATTGGAGGGTAATATCTGCATCTTCGCAGGCGTAATCAGAAATCTCTTGAGGATCGAGATCACGCATATTCAGTTGACTTTTTCCTCGTTTGCCAATCAGTTCGTCAATATGTATTGTCTTGTAACTGAGATACGCTTCTGCCATATAATCCATCCCGTGTCTGAGTTCCGGGTTGAGGATATAGTGTGCAATCATTGTGTCGAAAATAGGACCATTTACCTCGATGTCATATTTTTTGAGTACGATGATGTCGTACTTTATGTTCTGTCCTATTTTTTCGGTCTTCTCATCACTCAAAAGAGAGGAGAAAAGCTGTATTCTTTCTTTGGCTTCGGCAAAGTCTTTGGATACAGGCACGTAAAATGCTTCCCCTTCTTTTATAGAGAATGACATCCCCACCACTTCGCTCTGAACAGGATCGACCCCCGTTGTTTCAGTATCGAAAGCGATGAAAGGGTGTGCAGACAGCTTTTCGATGAGTTGCTTTATCTCGTCATCGTTGTCTATACACTGATATGCGTGTTGAACATCATTCAGCCCTTTCAGATTAGAATAGCTTGTGTTTGCTTCTGCTGTCTCTTCAGCTGCTTCCGCATTGACGGGCATGCCAAAGAGGTCAAGTTGTCCCGATGGCTTCTTGGTAGCGACATTGCTGGTTGGCTTTGCATCCTTCTTCAAAATGCGATTGATGAGAGCTCTGAATTCGAGTTCTTCAAACAGACTCTCAAGCTTTTCGGCATCGAATCCATCATATTTCAATTCTTCCGCATTGAATTCTATTGGCACATCAGTTTTGATTGTGGCAAGGAATTTGGAGAAGGTAATGAGTTCTTTATTTTCCTCTACTTTGGTTTTTACACTACCCTTCAGCTTATCTGTATTTTCGAGTAGATTTTCTATACTTCCGAATTCGCTCAATAATTTTTGAGCTGTTTTGGGACCTACTCCGGGGCATCCTGGTATGTTGTCTGAGGCGTCTCCCATCAAACCCAGATAGTCGATCATTTGTTCTGGGGATGTAAGCTCATACTTAGCTAGAATGTCCTTACTGTTAAGCGTATCAAATCCAGAATCTCCGAATCGAGGCTTATACATGAATATATGTTCACTGGTCAGCTGTCCATAGTCCTTGTCAGGAGTAACCATATACACATCAAAATATTCTTTTTCGGCTTTCTTTGATACTGTTCCAATCACGTCGTCAGCCTCATAAAAAGGAACTTCGAGAATCTTGATGTTGTATGCCTCTATGATGCGCTTGATGATGGGCACAGCATTGCGAATGTCTTCGGGAGTCTCTTGACGTTGAGCTTTATATTGTTCGTATGCCTCGTGGCGGAATGTTTTTCCGGGAGGATCGAAAGCTACTGCAATGTGAGTCGGGTTTTCCTTATTCAGAATATCTTGCAATGTGTTGGTAAAACCAAAAGCAGCAGACATATTTTGTCCTTTAGAGTTTACTCTTGGGTTTTTGATAAATGCATAATAAGACCTATATATTAGAGCGTAAGCATCAAGTAGAAATAGTTTCATGAGGTTATCGTTATATGTGTAATAAAGGCGCAAGTTAGCGAAAAATTTGAGAGGAGAAGAGTGCGCTATCTGTTCGATTTCTACTTTTGGCGTTATATTGAACTTATATACAAATTCGTAGGGATATAAGATGAATAATTTGTAAATTTGCGTCTTATCGGAAAATATTATATGGACAAAAGACTTTTAGTTGCCAAACCGGTTTCTGTAGAATTGGAAAAATTCAATGTTTATTATAGAGAATCAGTATTTTCTAATAATCAACGTATACAGAAAGTTATTGATCACATAATGAAGAGTGATGGGAAGAAAATCCGTCCTATTTTGTTATTACTCGCAGCCAAAGCATGTGGAGAGATTAATATGCTAACTTATAATTCGGCAATCACGGTAGAGCTTCTACATACCGCCTCATTGATACATGACGATGTGGTGGACGAATCTTTTATGAGACGTGGAAAACCGTCGTTGAATGCAGTCTTTGACAATAAAATGGCGATACTTGTCGGCGACTATTTTCTTTCCACAGCCTTGATGAAAGCCGTGCTTACGGGAAATATAGACATTATATCGGATATCTCATCGTTGGGGAGAGCATTAGCCGAAGGAGAGATAACCCAACTGTCCTTGGTGAAAGAAATGGTTCTCGACGAAGAAGAATATTTTGAGGTAATAAAGAAAAAGACCGCGTCGCTGATGTCGACCTGTATGAAGATAGGGGCGGTATCGGCAGGAGGAACAAGCGAAGAGGTAGAGCTTTTTCGCCAATTAGGAGAGTATTTGGGTCTTTGTTTCCAGTTGAGAGATGATATTTTCGACTATTTCAAAGACAATGTAGGCAAACCGACCGGTAATGATATACGCGAAGGAAAAGTTACCCTTCCCCTACTCCATGCTCTTGGCACGGTTTCATCGGACGAAAGAGACGAGATATTACAAATCATGTCTTCGAAAAATTTCACTGATGAAAATGTATTTAAGCTGATGGAATTTGCGAAAACAAATGGCGGGATAGATTATGCTTACCAAAAAATAGAATCGTATAGGAATCGTATGGAAGAGTTGATATCGAAGATAGAGAATGAAGATATTAAAGAGGCTCTATATGTTGCGATAGACTATATCGTAGAGCGCATTTATTAACATAACGATTATAAGAAGATGAATAAATATTCGATTCAAGCGTTTCTTAACGAAACAGCACAAGACGACTCAAAGAAAGATTTTTTTCAGTTAGAGAAAGATTATCTCTTGGAACTAAATGTTAATAATCAAACTGTATTGATAAAAAAAGGTGCTATGGTGGCCTATGATGGTAACATCAAGTTCGAAAGAGAAGGTCTGTTGAGCAAAGGGTTGAATAATCTGCTGAAGAAAGCAATCACAGGAGAGGGTACAACTATGATGCGAGCTTCGGGATCGGGACGTATTTATGTTGCCGACATGGCGAAGAAAATCAGAATACTATATCTCGAAAACGAGTCGATAAACGTCAATGGAAATGATATACTTGCCCATGAGCAATCTTTGACATTCAACATAAAGATGATGAAAAGTGTTGCCGGCATGATGGGTGGCGGTCTGTTTCAGATAAATCTGAATGGCACGGGTCATGTTGCGATAACAACACATGGCGATCCTCTTACCTTGTGTGTCAAACCCGGCAGTCCGGTATATACCGACCCCAATGCGACGGTGGCTTGGTCGGGCAATCTGACACCATCCATCAAGGCAGATGTGTCTATGAAAACATTTATAGGACGAGGAAGCGGCGAGAGCCTCCAAATGAAATTTGAAGGAGAGGGCTGGGTTATCGTTCAGCCTTACGAAGAAACATACCATACTACTGATTGAAGATAGGGGATAGATTCATCCTAACGGTAAAGGGCTGCAAAAGAAGTTTTTTGTAGCTTTTTCATTTCAGAGGCAAAAACTTACAGTAAATTGTACTACTTTTGTAAATCCATATTTTTTACAGAAAATGAAAAGAATAACGATTAAAGATAAGGAATTTGATATATTTATCACTCGTGAAGTAATTGCGGATGCTATAGACAAAATAGCAACGAAAATGAGTGAAGACTTAAAAGATCGTAATCCGCTTTTTATCTGCGTGTTGAACGGTTCGTTTATGTTTGCGTCCGAGTTGATGAAAAGAGTAAATATTCCGGCAGAGGTTTCATTTGTGAAGATGTCATCTTATGTAGGAACGTCGTCTACCGGAGCTGTGAAAGAAATATACGGGCTGCAAGAAGATATATCGGGTCGGACAGTAGTTATTGTCGAAGACATCGTGGACACAGGAAATACGATGAAGCAGATGCTTGACCAATTGAATGCAAAGAATCCGAAGGAAATATTGGTATCGTCTTTGTTGTTGAAGCCTGAGGCTTTGGTGCAGGATGTGCCTCTGAACTATATTGCACTGGAGATTCCTGATGCATTCGTGGTAGGCTATGGTCTCGACTATGACGGCTATGGTCGCAATTTGCCGGATATATATCAGGTAGTAGATTAAATTATTCATATATAAAAATTATCAATATTATGTTGAATGTTGTAATTTTCGGAGCTCCGGGTTCCGGTAAAGGAACTCAAAGTGAGAATCTTATAAAGAAATATAACTTAGCTCATATTTCGACAGGAGATGTGTTGAGATCGGAAATGAAAAATGGGACAAAGTTGGGTAAACTTGCCGAAGACTATATCTCGAAAGGGCAATTAGTACCTGACGATGTTATCATCGGGATGCTTGCCGATGTACTTGAAACGAAAAAAGGTTCTAATGGCGTTATCTTCGACGGATTTCCAAGAACACTGGCTCAGGGAGAGGCATTGGATCAGATGTTGAGCGAAAAAGGGCAGAGTGTTTCTACTGTTATCAGCCTCGAAGTTGATGAGCCTGAGTTGATTGATCGTTTATTGAAACGTGGACAGCAGTCGGGTCGTTCCGACGATAATCTGGAGACTATCAAATCGCGTCTCGATGTCTATAATAATCAGACATCTCCGTTGAAGGAATACTATAAAACATCGGGTAAGCTGGCTTCAATAAAAGGAGTTGGGACTGTTGATGAAATCTTCGGAAGAATATCTGAAGTTATAGACAATCTAAAATAATTACAAACATATCCGAGGGGAAGTTAATAATGGCGTTTCATGTCATTTAACTTCCCTTCGTTTTTTAATCAGAAATAACAATGTCAGGATCAAATTTCATAGACTATGTAAAAATCTACTGCCGGTCGGGGAAGGGTGGGAGAGGATCAACCCATTTTCGTCGCGAGAAGTATATACCCAAAGGTGGACCTGACGGAGGTGACGGAGGTGATGGAGGCCATGTAATCCTTAAAGGGAACAGAGGTTTCTGGACACTACTTCATCTTAAATTTAAAAGACACATACTCGCCGGTCATGGTGAGGGTGGAACAGGGCGCTCATCCACCGGAAAAGGAGGGAAGTCGGAAATCATAGAAGTACCTTGCGGAACTGTTGCTTATGATGGGCTGACCGGAGAATACCTTTGCGATGTAACAGAAGACGGGCAAGAGGTTGTTTTGCTCAAAGGGGGGCGAGGCGGTAAGGGAAATACTTTCTTCAAGACGTCGACCAATCAGGCTCCGCGTTATGCCCAACCGGGAGAGCCTTACGAGGAACGTCGTGTGATACTTGAGCTGAAAGTGCTTGCCGATGTTGGTCTTGTAGGATTTCCGAATGCAGGAAAATCGACATTGCTGTCTGTAATGACCGCAGCCAAACCAAAGATTGCAAACTATCCGTTTACTACTCTCGAACCGAACTTAGGCATTGTGAGTTATCGTGATTTCAAGTCATTTGCGATAGCCGATATTCCGGGTATTATAGAGGGTGCAAGTGAGGGTAAAGGTCTTGGTTTACGTTTCCTCAGACATATAGAAAGAAACTCTTTGCTGTTGTTCCTTGTGCCGGCCGATGCTGACGACATTCATCAGGAGTATAAGATATTGCTAAACGAATTGGTTCAATATAATCCGGAACTTTTGGATAAGAAACGGATACTGGCAATTTCCAAATCAGACATGCTCGATGATGAACTGATAGAAGAAATACGTAAAGACTTGCCGGATGTTCCTCACATATTCATTTCATCTGTTATAGGGAAAGGCATTACAGAGTTGAAAGACTTGCTTTGGAAAGAGCTGAATAGCGATGGAGAGTATCAGAAATCAATGGACATATCGCATCGTAATTTAGATATCAAATCGATGAATATAGATCTGGATGATGATATCGACATTCCGGAAGATGAGCTTGCCGATGAGGATGACTCTGATTATGAGTATTATGATGAAGAAGAATGGAATGATGAATAACAAAAGGTTATAAAAAAGGAAAGGTTGTCTCACGACAACCAATCTTCATTGTTAACCTTAAA
>CALNCC010000026.1 GCA_937875275.1 uncultured Dysgonomonas sp.
ACCCATAGAAACGAAATAAAAATGATCGAAAATCAGCGTTTAATGGGGTTAGAACAGGTAAAAATAACAAAAGCAGATTATTTTCCAACTGTTGCAGTAACAGCTGGTTATAATGCGTTGGGCTTAAAAGATGTTGTTACGGTTAACAATGCTATGACTATTGGTTTGGGGCTGTCTTACGATTTAGGATCTTTTTATAAAAACGGTAAAAGTGTTAAGCAGCATAAAACCGATGTGAAAGAGGCAGAAGAACAACTGGAAATTTTAAACGACCGTATTAAAATTGAAGTATATCAGGCACAACAAGACTTTGATTTATCTAAAAATCAAAAAACATATCTCCTGTTTTTCATATATTTACGTTTTATTAAACAGTCAGATTATGAAAAGAATAGACTCATTGAAAATATTCGTCCTAATTGTCCTTCTCATCAATATTTCTTTTGTCGGATGCTCATCAGATAATGATGATGGAGAAGACAATAAAACGCCCGGTACGGGAACGAATACCGATGGAAGCAACAAGGACAAGGACAACGAAAAGCCCCCTCTCGGCAAAGAATGCTTGATAGAGACCTTTCGGGTAGGATCGACCATCAATGGAGGAACGTTTAACGGCATGGTCTTTAGTGTCGATCAGAAGAACGGAACAATACAAGCAAATACGATAGAATGGCTCGACATGGACAAGCCGGATGAACTGATTGTCTCTTTTACGTTCAAAGGAAAAGAAGTAAAAGTCGGAGATATCGTGCAGACATCAGATGTAACGAAAAACTCATTTAAAGACGGCTTAACTTATACTGTATATGCCGAAAATGGAGATAAAAAAGAATATCGGGTTACGCTTGTCGCTCCACAGATCAATCAAGACGTTCCCGTATTACATTTCAAGATGGATCGGAATGTTGGTAACGATTATATAAAAAGCAAACTTGAGATACTAAGCTATGGTATACAGGAAGGACTTTGGGATTTTTCGAAAGATGATGTTGAAATACGCTTACGGGGAAATTCAACAAAAGGTCTCCCCAAAAAACCATATAGAGTAAAATTCCCTGAAAAGTTCAGCCCCTTAGGGCTCAATCATGCTAAAGCAAAGAGTTGGGTGCTATTGGCAAACGATACGGACAAAACACTATTGCGCAATGCCTCAGCATTGGCTATGTCTCGTGTCCTCTTCGACCCGGCAGATCCCGCGCACGATTCGCAGGCATGCCTCTTTACTGCCGCAACGATGCACGTAAATGTGTTTTTCAACAATGAATATATAGGTCTGTATACTCTGTCTGATCAGATACAAAGAGATGGCGGACGTATAGATATTGAAAAATTAGAGGCCTCGGATGGCAACAATCCCGACAAAATAACCGGAGGATATCTGATGGAAGTTGATATTCATGGATTGGGAGAGCCGTCCAACTTTTCATCAAGTCAGGGGATGCGAATCACACCTAAGTATCCGGACTCTGAGGATCATGATCCGGCACAATATGAGTACATAAAAGGATTTATAAAAAAGGCAGAAGATGCTCTTTATGGTTCTGATTTCGGTGATGCAAAAAAGGGATGGCGCAAATATTATGATGAAACTACGGCAATAGACTATTTCTTGGTGAATGAGCTGTCCGGCAATCCAGATGGATATTCTCAGAACTATTTTTATAAGAAACGAGGCTACGACAAAATATTCTTCGGTCCCGTTTGGGATTTTGACAAAGCATTCAACAACGATCGCCGAACACAAGAACCATTGACTAGCCTCATGGTGCATGTCGGATTTTATGCCATGAATTTCAATCAAGGCAACCATTGGTTTAGAAGATTGTGGAGTGATAATACATTCAAGAGCGCTGTCAAGAAACGCTGGAATGAGAAGAAAGGCCGTTTGCTGGCTGAGTCATTAGCTGTTCTTGATAATGATTCTAAAACGATGGAAAAATCCATTAAATCGAACTTCCGGAAATGGAGTGTAACGTCCCAGGCATTAGGTGATGCCATGCCTGCACCGACGTCCTATGCGGCAGGATTATCAACACTAAGAACTTATATACAGGATAGATATACATTCCTCGATAATCTTTTTAATTCGTATTAACTTTTAGTTCACATTATTTAAAGAATGTCAGAGACCGAATTCAACTTAGTCTTAATAAGTTTGTGTTCGTGTAAGTGCCATAAACGCTGTTACTATGAAAGGACTATATAAGATATTCTCGCTCTCTTTGTTATTTTTATTTTCTTGTGCAGGAAACAAAATGAGTGTGCACTATATTGAGATGTCGACTTTCGAGCCGGCAAAGGTTACATTCACCCCTGACATAGTGAATGTAGTTGTGGTAAACAATATGCCGGATGCTATTGTAGAACCTTTCTTCTTTGAGAAAAAACTGGCTGCGGATTTTCAAGTAGAGGAACAGGATACTGTCTTTGTAAATATGAGCCGGTATTTTACCAGCATGATGAACGATAAAAAATACTTCAACTTGGTGGATATATATCCCGATCGGACGAGAAAAGGTGATTACGACAAGAATGTCCGTCTGCTTACCGACGAACAGGTTGTTGATATATGTGAGGCTACGGATGCAGATCTCCTCATTTCGATAGACAAATTTATTGTCGATGAAGAGATTGAGACTATAACTCCCTTATCATACGGACAACCTCTCCTCTTCTACCCTTATTGTCAGGCTTCAATGTTCTATTCCTCCGGAGAAATGTTTCCCCAGGGGGTAACGATGAAAGATACATTGGCTATTATGGCTTCTCGTATAGAGAAAGAAGATCGGAAACAAACACGAGACGGTAGCCGGAGGAATATTATGCTTTTAGCGATTGATAAATTTGTTAGCTATATTATCCCGACCGTAAAGAGAGAAGAACGTTGGTTCTATTCTTACCAGAATGTAAACGCCGGATTGGCAGAGGAAGCAGCAAAGGCAGGAGACTGGGCAGTGGCAAAGGAAGTATGGGGTGAGGCTCTCGAAGGGGAAACGGATGTTCAATTGAAGGCACGTTTAGCATTTAATATAGCTCTTGCTAACGAATGTCTTGACGATCTGGATGGAGCGGCAGAGTATCTGAAAATAGCCGGAGAGTATTTAGACACTACCGGATCCAAGCTTTTGAAAGAGGATTTCAAAAAATATCAAGTATTATTGGATAAAAGGAAAAGTCGTTTCTACGAACTACAAGAGCAATTAGGCTATACAGATACACCGGAAGAAAACAAAGATTAATTTTTCATGATGATAGAAAGCGTAAAAAGACAAAGCATAAAGATCATAGTTGCAACTTTGATAATGGTGTCTGTGGCATCATGCCAAACGACTCAGGTACACTATTTAGAGATGGATGTATATTCCGTCGCCAAAAGATCTTTTCCGCAGAACATAGTGAATATGACTGTTGTTGACAACACAAAAGATCTGCTTGTTAATGACAGCTTGAAAGGCAATAGTGAAATCCCGATTGAGAATGTAGCCACCGGGCAATTTGCCGAGATACTGAAAGATACGATCAATAGATATAAATATTTCAATGAAATAACCGCATATCCACATCGTGTAAGAGCTGGAGATGGCATAAACGGGGCTAAATTATTAACAGCCGAACAAGCATCCGAGATCTGTGCAGAGATGGATGCAGATGCCTTGATCTCGATAGATATGTATGATCTGAAAGGGCAAATATATTCAATAAATTCCCATACCCCAAGCTATGCTATCGAGATAGACGCATCGTGCGGTATATGCATGTTTGCATCGGATGGCAAGATTATTCCTCCCCCTATTCTGGTTCGCGATACATTCTATATGGGAGCCTACGTTCCCGGACAAGACATAGTGCCCACCTACGACCAGATATCCCAAAATGTGGCAAGCCTGATGGCTAAAAAAATTGCAGAACAATGGATACCGAGACTCGAAACACAAGAGCGGTGGTTCTACTCTTTTGCATCGCAGAACATTAATAAAGGTGCAAAGGCGGCTGATGAGGGAGATTGGGCAAATGCCGAAACGGCGTGGGTAGCAGCATTCGAGTCGGAACCGAGTGAGGCAAAAAGAGCTCGTGCGGCATTTAATGTCGCTCTGGCAAATGAGTGCTTAGACGATCTCGAAAGAGCCAATAAATGGATCGGCATTGCTATGGAAGAGGCAAGCAAACAGAAGGACATGTATCTGAAAATAGATGTACAGAAATATAAGCAAATATTGGAGGCGCGATTGAAACTCGATCCTAAACTCAAAGAACAATTGGGATTGTAAGTTTTCAACATTCGGGTAATTATTAGCACACTGTATATGATTTTAAAAATCAACGATGTACCTTTGTGTTTATGCAATTAGACATATTCGAAAATACAAAATACAAATTTTTCTCATTGGGTAGTGGCAGCAGTGGAAACTGCTACTACTTAGGTTGTTCCGACTATGGCATTCTTATCGATGCCGGAGTGGGCATACGTACCATCAAGAAAACGTTGACTGAGTACGGTGTCTCCTTCAGCAAGATTATGGGAGTGCTGGTTACTCACGATCATGCCGATCATGTGAAGGCAATCGGCTATTTCGGAGACAAATTCAGTATCCCCATATATGCAACAGAGGCTGTGCACGATGGCATTCGCCGCAATCGTTATATACAAGCTGATCTTATTACATCGAAACGAATTATAGAGAAAGAACTGCCCTTTACAATCAGAGACTTTGAAATTACAGCTTTCAATGTCCCTCACGATAGCTTAGAGAATGTGGGCTATCACATCAAAA
>CALNCC010000027.1 GCA_937875275.1 uncultured Dysgonomonas sp.
GACGAAAATGTTGTTCCCCGATATATTGTTTTCAATTCCCAATAAGCTTCGGGGTTGAAATTCTCTATCTCCAATTGTCGGTTGACGATCAGCGCAAGAGTCGGGGTTTGTACCCTACCGATGGAAAGAACCGATCTGTTCTGCCCATATTTGACCGTATAGAGCCGCGTTGCATTCATGCCTAACAGCCAATCTCCAATTGCACGAGACAAACCGGCTTCATACAATTTATCAAACTCTTTTTCGGGACGTAATTTGCCGAATCCATTGCGAATAGACTCTTCGGTCAACGAGGATATCCACAGTCGCGACACAGGACATTTGCATTGAGCCTTCTGCATTACCCATCGCTGTATCAATTCACCTTCTTGTCCGGCATCACCGCAGTTGATGACTTCATCTGCTTTAGAAATCAGATATTCAATAACTTTGAATTGTTTTTGCGCCCCATCATTTTCGATGAGTTTGATGCCAAAACGAGGAGGAATCATCGGCAATAATTCCAACGACCAACGTTTCCATGTGGGGGTATATTCGTGAGGTTCTTTTAGTGTGCAGAAATGACCGAATGTCCATGTAACCTGATAGCCATTCCCTTCGAAATAACCATCCTTGCGAGCATTAGCACCCAATACGGATGCAATTTCGCGGGCTACACTTGGTTTTTCGGCTATGCAAACTTTCACTTAGAAATCTGATAAGAAGAAATTAATATGACTCTTTCTCGTTAGGGAAATCCGAACTTTTAACATCGGAAATATAATTACCTACCGCATCCATAATCACTGTATGCAGATCGGCATATCGACGGAGAAATTTAGGTGCGAAAGCTTTGTTCATACCTAACATATCTTGCACCACAAGCACTTGTCCGTCTACTCCCGCTCCGGCACCGATACCTATGATAGGGATCTTTACCGATTGTGCTATCTTTTGTGCCAAAGTAGCAGGTATTTTTTCGAGTACGATGGCAAAACAACCTATTTTTTCGAGCAAGAGAGTGTCGTTGATCAGTTTCTCGGCTTCTTCGTCTCCTTTTGCTCTTACTCCGTAGCTGCCATATTTATTGATGGATTGAGGCATCAACCCCAAATGTCCGATAACAGGAATACCGGCGTCTATTATTTTCTTTATATCGTCGGCTACTTCTACGCCGCCTTCTATTTTCAGTGCGTCTGCTCCACTCTCTTTCATCATGCGGACGGCATTGGCAAGAGACTGCATCGGATTGCCCGAACACGATCCGAAAGGCATATCGACAGCTATCAGCGCACGCTGTGCTCCATTTCTGACCGAACGGGCATGATATATCATCTCGTCGATAGTGATAGGAAGAGTCGTCGTATATCCCGCCATAACATTTGCCGCCGAGTCGCCAACTAAAATAATATCTACTCCGCCCTGATCGAGCAGGGTTGCCATAGTATAGTCATAAGCCGTCAGCATGGCTATCTTCTCTCCTTGCTGTTTCATTGACAGAATGGTGCTGACTGTTACTTTACGGTTGTTTTCGGTATATGTAGACATCTTGTTTCGTTTTTTAGAATTGCATGCAAAGTTAGGAAATGTTCGGGATATAAAACACCTTATATTGAGATAAGGCATCTAAATAAAAGCAAAAGTGATCCGGCATATAGTTCCGAATCACTTCTATTTCGTTTATTACATCACTGAATATCAGAGAGGAATTTTGTCGATGCGTTTCTGATGACGACCTCCTTCAAATTCAGTTTGAAAAAACACTTTCAATATGCGTCTTGCCTCCTCGTGGGTAACAATACGTCCCGGCAAGGTAATGACATTGGCATTGTTATGAGATTTTGCAAAAAGAGCTATATCTTCCTTCCAACAGAGCGCCGAACGCACTTTCTGATGCTTATTGAGCGTCATGTTTATACCGTTTCCTGTTCCGCAGATAGCGATACCTAATTCGCATTCGCCATTGTCTATTGCCGCACCCAATTGGTGTGCAAAATCGGGATAGTCGCAACTGGCTTCGGAGTACGTACCGAAATCGTTATATGTAACGCCCTCGGCTTTCAATATACCGATAATATATTCTTTGAGTTCATAACCGGCATGGTCGCTACACAATCCTATCGGAGAAGTTAGGTTTTTAGGGAAAATACCTTCTTGCATTATATTCTCTTAGTTTTTCAAATAATCTTTTACTTGTTTATATATATTCTCGGCTGTGAATCCGAGTTTCTCATCCAACACCTTGTATGGAGCCGAATATCCGAAAGAGCTCAATCCCCATACTTTCCCATTGTCGCCAACAAGGCTTTCCAATGTTACGGGAAGTCCGGCTGTAAGACCGAATATCTTTTTGCCTTTCGGTAGTACAGAATCTTGATAATCTTTGCTTTGTTTGCGGAAAACGCCTTCCGATGGGATAGACACGATACGTGTTTTCACCCCGTCTGCTTGTAGCAATTTGTCGCCTGCCACCAATGTAGAAACTTCCGAACCAGAAGCAACCAATATCACATCGTAGTCCTTATTGTCTTTTACTATGTATGCTCCTTTTTCTGATTGGAGAGCGTCGTTATATCTGTTACTTTCCGATGGTACATCGTCTATATTTTGGCGAGAGAATATCAAGCCTGTAGGTGTAGATGTATTTTCCATTGCCATCTTCCAGGCTACGGTAGTTTCTGCCACGTCGGCCGGACGAAGTACCAACATTGAATTGTTCCCGCTATGATTTTGAAGTTTCTCCATCAAGCGAAGTTGAGCTTCCTGCTCTACCGGCTCATGAGTTGGTCCGTCCTCTCCTACACGGAAAGCGTCGTGTGTCCAAACAAATTTCACAGGAATTTCCATCAAAGCCGCCATTCTTATAGCCGGTTTCATGTAGTCAGAGAACACGAAGAATGTTCCGCAAGCCGCAACTACACCACCGTGCAACATCATACCGATAGACAGACATGCCATCGTCAACTCAGAGACTCCCGGTTGAAGGA
>CALNCC010000028.1 GCA_937875275.1 uncultured Dysgonomonas sp.
ACTGAAAATCAAGGTTTTACTTCTTTTTGCATCATTTGCTAGTGATCCCGCTGGGGCTCGAACCCAGGACCCCATCATTAAAAGTGATGTGCTCTACCTGCTGAGCTACGGAATCTTCCGTTATTGCTTAAAAGCGAGTGCAAAGGTAGGCTAAAATATTTAACTCGCAAACATTCCATGCAAAAAAACACTTTTTTTTTCGCCTGTGTTGTATATACGGCTGACATACAGAAGCTTTTGTCTATTTGTTTTTTTTACCTAAGTTTCTTTGTTTCTACGACACGATACTGTAAATTTACATTCAGATATGTAATTTGTAATTATGAATAAAAAAATGAAGATAGAAATATGGTCAGATATCGCCTGCCCATATTGTTATATAGGAAAACGCAAGCTTGAATTGGCATTAGCGGAATTCCCCAACAAGAATAATGTTGAGATAATTTGGAATAGCTATGAGCTAAACCCCAATCGTCCGAAAGTAATGCCGGAAGCATCGTTCTACGAGTACTTCTCGGAAGGACACAATATGTCGATAGATGAAACAAAGGACACCTTGCACAAATTAGAAACCCTCGCAAAAGAAGTTGGGCTTGACTATGATTTCTCGAAAGCAAAAGCAGTTAACACATCCTACGCTTTACGTTTAGTGAAATTGGCGAAAGAATATGATGTTGCAGATCAGGTCGAAGAACTCCTATTCAAGGCTTATTTCATTGACGGAAAAAACATTGCTGAAGAACAGCTTTTGTTCCAAATAGCTTCAACCGTGAACATTGATAATGAAAAAGCACAAAAGATATTCAATAGCGACGCATATCTCGATCAAATAAAAAAAGACATGGAGTATAGCGAAAACGAATTAGAACTTGAATATATACCATTCTATCGCTTCAACGAGAAACACATTATACAAGGCTCTATTGCCATAGAAGATTACCTCTCCGTATTGAAAAAAGCATATGCCGAATGGGAAAGCGGAGATTCTTCGGGCGAAAGTGATTTGATAAGCGGACAATCGTGCTCCATAGACGGTGTTTGCGGATAAGAATATAAGATAAAATGAAAAAGCTACACCCTATCTTTTTATTGCTGTTGTTGCTCGTATTCGCATGCGAGGATAGGGAACATTTCTCATCAGAAACACATCTTAAATTATCCTTCTCTGACAACATCGTTTGTTTCGACACGGTCTTCACAACGATTGGTTCGGCGACAAAGGATTTCAGAATATATAATACAAACAATGAATCGCTGATTATAAATTTGATAGAATTGGTTAATGCCGAAATGAGTGGTTTCAGGATAAATATAGATGGAGAGAAAGGAACTAAATTACAAAATCTCCCGATATTAGGAAAAGACAGCCTATACGGTTTTATCGAAGTAACAGTCGACCCCGATTCTTCCACATCGTTACAAGTATCTGATTCTATCCGTTTCGAGACAAATGGTAATGTGCAATATGTACGACTCGAGGCTATCGGGAAAGATGTTCATATTTTACGAGCACATCGAATAAATGAAGATATTGTATTGCCAAACGACAAACCATACCTCATTTACGATTCATTGATTGTAGACAAAGATGTAAATCTTTCTATCAAAGAGAACACAACCTTCTATTTTCACAACAAAGCTTTTTTCAAAATATACGGAACACTGTCTGCTCAGGGCACAATCAAACACCCGATTTCATTCAGGGGTGATAGGCTCGATAAGCTAAGCGAGAACATACCGTACGACCACCTCTCCGGACAATGGGGCGGGATTTATTTCGATGTAGACAGCTACAACAACGCACTACAAAATATTTTCATTCGAAATTCTGAAATCGGAATAGCCTTTGCCACATCAGATATCAATCAGAAGAAAGCAACTCTTGAAAATGTTATTGTCCGCAATACGAGCAAACATGGCGTTACAGCATTGAACTGTAACGTCGATGCCCGCAATTGCCTGTTTGCCAATTCAGGAGGAGCAACCCTCGCCCTCAATGGAGGCAAATATAATTTCTTGCATTGCACCGTAGCCAATTATTATCGGATAGGAGCACGCAAATCGCCGGCTCTTATATTAACCGACAATGAGCAAGAAAATCCCGTGAGTGTCCGATTCACTAACACAATCATATATGGAACATACTCAAACGAATTGCTATTGGATGAATCAACCGATCGTCTATTGGATTTGAAATTCACGAATTGCCTGATAAAGAATGCCGAACTTCGTGATGATAGATTTGTAAACACGATATGGAGCAAAGATCCTGAATTTGCAAACATAGATCACACAACATATTCTTACGATTTTCACCTCACTGAGTCATCGTCGGCAGTGAATGCCGCCGACGGCAGTTCCTCCATCCTTGCTCCGTACGATCTGGATGGGGTATCGAGACTTGCGACAGGCGAAGGTGTAGATATAGGTTGCTATGAATGGATACAAGAATAAGCGCTATTCTCGATTAACAACCGTTGGACTCATTCTGTTTTTGCTCCTATACCACAATCTACGGACAGAAAAGAGACAGTCGGCAAGGGTTATGTTTTATAATGTAGAGAATCTTTTCGACACGAAAGACAATCCACTGAAAGAAGATAATGCTTTTTTGCCATGGGGTACAATGAGGTGGACAGAGCCACGTTATTGGAAAAAACTAAACGACATATCTCGCGTCATAACATCTGTCGGAGAAGGAAAGCTCCCGATCCTAATCGGCTTGGCTGAAATCGAAAACCCAAAGGTATTGGATGACCTGCTATCCGAAACCTCTTTGTCGGGATATGAATATTATATCACAAACTCCCCCGATCATAGAGGCATAAATGTCGCATTACTATATCGCCCCGATTCTTTCGAGGTAATAGATACTGCGGCATATACAGCATCCGCCTTGAGCAAATTATCAACAAGAGATATTTTACATGCTGTCGGCAAAATCAACAACGACACTCTCGATGTTTTTGTTTGTCATTTCCCATCGCGCAACGCAGGAGTAGAGGAAACAATGCCTCACAGAATAGCCTGTGCCTCACTACTGAAAACGAAGGTTGATAGCATTGCATCATTGCGCAAGCACCCCAATGTGTTGATTATGGGCGATTTCAATGACTACCCCGACGATAAGAGTTTGTTCAATACGCTTGGGGCAATCGGTGTGGAGAACGAGCCGTCAGATCATCAATTATACAACCTATTCTACAACAATCGGCACGAACAACGCTATGCTTCATACAAATACAAGGGCAAATGGGATGTGTTGGATCAGATTATCGTAAATGGAACGCTGTTAAAACAGACAAACAATCTACACCTAAACAGTTCGGCAAAGATATATTGTGATTCGCTAATGCTTGAGAGAGATTGGAACTATGGAGGAGAGAAACCTCGCAGAACATATTTCGGCATAAAGTACAATGCTGGAGTCAGCGATCACCTTCCCGTCTACATAGACTTAAATACAACGCCAGCGCGGGAATAACTTATTTTTCCTCTAATGAGTCTTTGATGTTGTTGAATATCAGCTTCATGAATTGACGAATATTTTCAGCCTTGTTTTCGTCAATACCAAACAGTGCCGTATTCATCGTGTCGCGTATAGCTTCCGTAGCCTTTTCTTTTATCGAGAGACCTTTCGATGTAAGGTAGATGTAGTTTAATCGCCGATCTTTTACCGACCCTTGACGATAGACCAAATCGAGCTTGGTGAGGTTGTCTATCAGGCGTGTCATACTCGACTTGTCTTTGTATGTAGCATCGCAGAGCTTCTGTTGGGTAACCCCATCCTCATTCCACAAAAAAGCCAAAACAGTCCACTGCTCGGGAGTTATATCCAATCCCTCCATGCGGAGATTGCGACTTATGATTCTATTGATTGCAGTGGAGACTTTACCGCTTATGATGGGTAGGATAAATTCCAAATCCTGCTCCATATCATTAAAAGCCATGATTATTGATGCTTATTAGTGTATTTTTACTGTCGGCAAAAATACAACAAGACAATGGTTTATCCAATTATTTCTTTAACGATCTCTTGTGAAATCTCCAAAAATCATTACCTTTGCGACCTCATTCAGTGAATGGGGTATTTTTTATTACTAAAAATTATTTTAAAAGTATTATGAACAATTACGAAACCGTTTTCATTTTGACTCCCGTTTTGTCTGATGCTCAGATGAAGGAAGCGGTAGAAAAATTCAGAAATTTTCTGACTGCCGAAGGAGCAAACATCGTAAATGAAGAAAGCTGGGGATTGCGCAAATTGGCATATCCTATCCAAAAGAAATCTACAGGATTCTATGCTTTCTTAGAATTTGAAGCAGATCCTGCGGTAATCGCAAAGCTTGAGTTGAACTTCCGTCGCGACGAGCGTGTTATCCGTTTCTTGACTTTCCGTCAAGACAAATATGCACACGAGTATGCGCAAAAAAGAAGAAACTTAAGATCAGGTAAAAAACAAGAAGTTGTAAAAGAAGAAACAAAGGAGGACTAAAATCATGGCACAACAACAATCAGAAATCAGATATTTAACTCCACCTTCAGTAGATGTTAAAAGAAAAAAATATTGTCGTTTCAAGAAAAATGGCATTAAGTATATCGATTACAAAGATCCTGAGTTCTTGAAGAAATTCTTGAATGAGCAAGGTAAAATCCTTCCTCGTCGCATCACAGGGACTTCTCTTAAGTTCCAAAGACGTGTTGCACAGGCTGTGAAGAGAGCTCGTCACTTGGCTTTGCTTCCATACGTAACAGATTTAATGAAATAATTAAAAACAAGGAGGAAAATAAGATGCAAGTAATATTGAAAGAAGACGTAGTAAACCTTGGTTTTAAAGATGATATCGTAACCGTTAAAGACGGATACGGACGTAACTACCTTCTCCCTCAGGGAAAAGCTGTTATCGTAACAGAATCGGCAAAAAAAGTGTTAGCTGAAAACTTGAAACAACGCGCACACAAATTGGCGAAGATCAAAGAAGATGCTGAAGCATTAGCTGCTAAACTCGAAGGTGTATCTTTGACTATCGGAGCAAAAACAAGCTCTACAGGAACTATCTTTGGTTCGGTAACTAATATCCAAATCTCTGAAGCTTTGGAAAAATTAGGACATCAGGTAGACAGAAAAGTAATTTCTATCAAAGAAGCCGTTAAAGAAGTAGGTCAATACAAAGCTATTGCAAGACTTCACAAAGAGGTAACTGTAGAAATACCTTTCGAAGTAGTTTCTGAATAATAAGATACAAATCTTAATATTATACAAGTAAGGCTATCCGGATGGGTAGCCTTACTTTTTTGTATATAAGTAGAACAATCTGCCCTCGCAATCACAAATTAGTTATCCTCAAATCCTATATGCTTTGAAGAAAACCGCTAACTTTGCGTTATAGAGATACTATTATCCTCAACTTACAGATGTATTAACGAAAATGGCAACACAAAATATACCCGATATATCTTTCTACAAGAACCTTATACATGAGGTGCGGAGCAATGTGTCGGAACAAGATTTTTCGAATTTGCGGAAGTATGTAAAAACATCGCTGCGGAAAGAACAGAATAAGGAAAAACGAGACAATACAGTTTCCATCATTGCTCATACTGTATTTATTCTGAGCAAAGAGATGGGAATGAGAAACTCGGCTATTGTAGCAGCATTGCTCTATCGTCCTGTGATCAAGGATGTTTTGACAATCACTGAAATAGAAGCTGTTTTTGGATCTGATGTTGCAACAATCGTAAAGGGGCTTATCAAGATAAACGAAATGGAGGCGACACAATCTGCCTTAGCCTCAGAAAGTTACATCAACCTGTTGCTCTCCTTTGCCGAAGACATTCGGGTTATTTTCATCATGACCGCCAATCGCCTTCATTTGATGAGAAGTGCGGACAGTTTCAGCAAAGAACGCCGATTCAATCTGTGTGTCGAAACATCGTATCTGTATACGCCGTTAGCACACAAGCTGGGATTATACAATATAAAAACCGAGCTTGAAGATTTATATTTGAAATACACCGACCCCGATTCGTACAACTATATCAAGAACAAGGTCAGCGAAAGTGAGGCCGCCCGCAACTTGTATATCAAAGACTTTATCGAACCTATATTGAGTCAGTTGCAAGAGACCGAACTCAGATATGAAGTAAAGGGGCGTGTAAAATCTATTTCTTCGATAAACAACAAATTGAAGAAACAGCAAGTAGAATTTGAATCCATATACGATTTATTTGCTATCAGAATCATACTCAATTCTGCCGAGTCGAAAGAGAAAGCTGACTGTTGGCAAGTATATTCTATTGTAACAGACCTATATACCCCTAACCCCAAAAGGCTGAAAGACTGGCTCTCCATTCCCAAAAGCAACGGATACGAGTCGCTGCATATCACCGTCATGGGGCCCGAATCGCGATGGGTAGAAGTGCAGATACGTACACAACGGATGGACGAGGTAGCAGAAAAAGGGTTTGCTGCGCACTGGAAATATAAAGGGGTAAAAAGTCAATCGAAAATAGATGGCTGGCTGAGCAATCTCCGCCATATGCTTGAGAGCAAAGATCTTGATTCGACAGAGAAATTGAATGCCTTTAAATTGGATCTTTACGACGACGAAATCTATGTCTTTACACCGAAAGGCGATTTATATAAACTGCCAAAGCATGCAACCGTACTTGACTTTGCTTTTGCAATACATTCTCGCATCGGGTGTGCCTGTGTATCGGGAAAAGTAAATGGTAAGAATGTATCTATTCGCCACAAATTGAATAGCGGAGATCAGGTGGAGATCGTAACTTCTCCCAATCAGGTACCAAAA
>CALNCC010000029.1 GCA_937875275.1 uncultured Dysgonomonas sp.
CAAATATTCGGCAGTCAGCCGATGCGTTTTACCCGAACCGGCAGAAGCTTTGTAAACATGCAGTTTTAACTTGTCAGATAACTCTCGTTTTGACATATCCTTCTTTTTGCAGAATCTCAAGTATTTTGTTTCTGAAATCGCCTTGTATAATAATCTCTCCGTCTTTGACCGATCCCCCGACCCCACATTTCACTTTCAGCAATTTACCCAGTGCCTCCAAGTCGTCGGTAGTTCCCACAAACCCTGTAATAAGAGTTACGGCTTTTCGTTTCAGCCTCTTCTATATCTTCTGCCTCGTAGTTGAAATCGGGATTGGTGGAATATACCACATTCAGACGTTCTTTCCAGTCGTTATTCTTCATAATGATAATGAAATGTATAAGAATATGAACAAAGGTAATCTTTTTGTGCCAATTTTTTGGTACGTTTGAATTTCTTAAATACATATTATACCAATAAGCACGTCGATATGAAAAGAACTTGTTTCCTCCTATTATTTTCATTCTTTCTGTCTGTATGTCAACTCCATGCCCAAAAGTTGTTAGTGGGCGGATCGGGATGGGATACAATTGTTATTGTAGACAAAGAGTCAAAAAAGATTGAGTGGAAATATCCGCTCGAAAAAGATTGGGAATGTAACTCGGTGGCAACGACACCCGACGGAAACATTTTGTTCTCGTATCGCAAAGGTGCTAAGCTGATAACTAAAGACAAAACCGATCTGTGGAACATCGTCGCTCCTGCCGGTTGCGAGATGCAAAGCGCAACGGTATTGCCCAACGGCAATTGCCTGATAGCATGGTGCGGCTCTCCGGCTGTTATCATGGAAGTGGGTAAAGATGGCGGCATATTATCAAAAACCGAATTCGACACACACATCGAAAATCCTCACGCTCAATTCAGACAAATCATAAAGAACAAAAAAGGTAATTACATAGTACCCTTGTTCGAGACATCGAGTATATGCGAAATAAACATTGATGGCAAAATCATCAAACGGACACCTCTCGAGGGCGACCCTTTCTCGGCAGCACCGCTCAAAAATGGGAACTACCTTGTTGCATGTGGAGACGCTCATTGTTACAAAGAGGTAAATCTTGAAACGGGCAAGGTTGTGCGCACTATCAGACAAAACGATATTGAAGGTGCTAAACTGTTTTTTGTGGCTCAACTGCTTCCTTCAGACAACGGATACACCTACATCTGTAATTGGTTAGGGCACAAGCCAAATGATTCGATACAATATCCATCGCTGATAGAAATTGATGAAACCGGCAAAATGGTATGGTGTATAGACGATACAGAGATATTGAAAAGAGTATCTTCTGTAAGTATAATACAATAACTCGATAAATTAACGACCAAAACGGACACTGATATGAAAAAGAATATTTTACTATTGCTTTCCTTCCTATGTTTTCTTCCATCTTATTCACAGGAAGAAGAACGTGTATTCGACCAAAAGTACATAAAAGATGTAATGCACAAGACGACAATGTGGCAGTTGAAACATCGCAAACATGCCTTAAATGACTGGACTAACGGTGCATTCTATGCCGGCGTCTTTGCTGCATGGGAGACTACGCAGTCGAAAGACATTTATAAAGCCTTGATGGCGATGGGCGAAGATTCGCTACAATGGAAACCGGGCAATCGGTGGTTTCATGCCGATGATATTGCCATATCGCAAACATTCATCGATTTGTATCGCATCGAGAAGAAGCAAAGCATGATTCAGCCGACAATAGAAGCGGCAAATAAATTAATCAACAAACCATATCCGGTAAAAGGTATAGAGGTAATCAAATGGTGGTGGTGCGATGCTTTGTTCATGGCTCCTCCGACATTGGTAAAACTGAGTAATGAAACTAAAAACTCGTCGTATATGAGATATAGCGATCAGTATTTCAAAGAATGTGTTGATTTGCTGTACAACGAAGAAGAACGCCTTTTTGCCCGCGACCTGAACTATGTGGTAAAAAAAGACGGGAAAGATCGCATCGAAGCCAATGGAAAAAAAATATTTTGGTCGAGAGGAAACGGTTGGGTTATGGGTGGACTTGTTCGCATTCTCGAAGAATTGCCAATAGACTACGCCAATCGTCCTTTCTATGAAAATCTTTTCAAACAGATGGCTGCGCGTGTATTATCGCTCCAGCAAGCCGACGGACTGTGGCGAGCCAGTTTATTAGATCCGGATTCGTATCCCGGTGGAGAGGTCAGCGGATCGGCATTTTTCTGCTACGCCATGGCATGGGGTATAAACAACGGTTTCTTGGATGGCACGACCTACCGTCCGGCAGTAGAAAAGGCGTGGATAGGATTGAATAAGTGTGTGAACAATGAAAGCCGAATTGGCTGGGTGCAACCCGTAGGGTCAGACCCTCGTAAAAACTTCAATGAAGACAGTTGGGAGGTATACGGAACAGGGGCATTCCTGTTAGCCGGTAGTGAAGTTATCAAAATGGCTCGATAAGATTCCGCAGCAATATAATGACAAAGGCATCCCGATATAAAAGGATGCCTTTGCTTTATTTAATAGATCGTCTATTATTTGTTTATCAGTTCAAACAGCTCTTCAGCAGCCCTACGCGGCCCATCTTTCGTTTGTCCGTCTACGGCAAGCGATGTATATATCTCCCCGATCTTCACACCTGCGTCTTGCATATCTTTGAAATATGCGCGTACCAAAACTTCTGTTTCGGCTTGTTCCTGTACAGGACCAAATGGATTTGCAAAGTATGATTTCACAAGACCTATTTCGGTAGTCGTACCTTTTGCCTTACGGGCTCCGTCTTCGAATACCTGTATTGCTTGGGTGAGGTCATCAAAAAAGTTGATTTTCTTTTTGTCCGACTCGGTGTAATTGTTCGCATAAAGTATCATATCCACTTTATAGCCTTTCGATATAACTTCGTATGTCGATATCGGAATGGTTACACGAGCATTTACCTTGTCCGGATTAGAATAGATTCCTCTGTCCATCTGTTCGTATGCGTAAGACGGGTCGAGGTCGTCGACACGCACAAAGGCTCCGATCTCGGTACCATATCCTTTTATTGTTCCTTCTTTTTCTTTTACAAGATAGCCCATGTCGTCAAATATGACACGCATATGACGGATATATTTGTCGTTGAGTGTACGGAATGCCTCTAAGCTTTCCGATTTACCGGCTCCGCTATCCCCTACTATTATGATATTCGATTCTGTACCATTCTTCAATACGATATTTACCATCGCTCCATGAATAGGCAATCTTTTGTTTTCGATTTGCTTCACGTTATGCAACGTCAACAACATCTTCTTCATGTATCCGAAGTAGTCGATATCATCGCAATAGTTAGCATACCCTATAAGGATGTCATTCTTTTTGTCCTTGTGGTAGAATGTCCGTTTCTCTTTTACTCCATCAGGGTATCCGAAGATGTATATGATATCCGGTTTCTTACCGATATACTCGTTTTCCAATGCCAATTCGAATAGATTGGAAAGCCCGATACCATGCACCATAAAGTCTTTGTGGAAATAAACGAATGTAAGCATGCTTCCCACTTTTGCCGGGAACACAAACCAATCATCCTCATTCAGCACGATGTTCTCTATCGGATTTTGTTTATGCTCATGAAATATTCCATCGCGAGTATTTCTTTTAGTATAAGAAATAAATGGAGGCTGAATAACTACTTTACTGATAAACGGTATAGACGTCAATCCTTGATATTCGATAGGGCAGTTCCATTGCACTTCATTCAGCGTCAATCCGGCTGTTGCACCGGCCGTATTCTGGCGGAAGATGCGTGTTGGATGCCCATTTACAGTATCTACAATACGTCTCGATGTAGCCAAAATCAAATCACTTAGCATTTCATTTGCCTGAATAAATCTGGTGTCTTGCAATCCGGCCGCAATTCTCGTATTGCGAACGACAGCATATCGTTCCAGTCTTTTCCAGTATGTGTACAATAAATCGACAAGTTCGATAAACATGTCTTTATCTTGGAAATAGAATGCGTATCTCTTGTCTACTTCTTCAACATCTTCAATATTGAAGACTGTCAACAATTTGAACACCTCTATAAGAGATCCCGCAAATTCTTCTTCAGTCTTAAAGTGCTTTATATAATATTCATAAATAACCAATTCATCTTTGGTAAGGTCGTATTTTATAAATGATTCTATAACACATTTGAACCCGTAACTTGTCAACAGTTTTTGTTTTGTATCACAATATTTCATTGTGAAATTCATCATGGCTCTTCCTCTCGAAAGTGTAAACTCCTGTAACATATAATGTTGTATATTTAGTTGTAATTAATAAACTTTGTTTCCTTATAATAGTTAACCCGTAACTTAACAAAGATAGAAAAAAAATCATTTTATCTGAATTTTGTTATCTTTTTATCTTTTTTGCAGAGGTTAATTTTATGTAAAATGAGGTTTTAATTGCTTAATGATTTATGATTTGTCAACATCCTCATCATTAATAGAAAGACAAGTTTTTCCACACAATTTTTATTGTTTACTTTTGATGTATGATAGAAAATAAGAATACAAAAAACAAAATCGTCAACGACCCCGTCTTTGGTTTCATCAGCATCCCGAACGAGTTTGTGTTGCACATCATACAACATCCTTTTTTTCAACGTCTCAATCGTATCCGCCAACTGGGACTTGCCTCGTTCGTATATCCGGGAGCGCAGCATACCCGTCTGCACCATTCCATAGGAGCGATGTTTCTTATGAATGAAGCGATAAAGAACCTGCAACAAAAAGGCCATATCATCACACAGGAAGAATCTGATGGAGCTTTGGCGAGTATCTTGCTGCATGACATCGGACACGGTCCTTTTTCGCATGTGCTCGAACATACCCTGACGAGCAACATACATCACGAAGATTTTTCGCTTACCCTCATGGAAGAACTCAACAGAGAGATGGGCAGAAAACTCGACTTATGTCTCCGGATATTCAAAGACGAATACCCGAAGCACTTTCTGCATCAGCTGGTTAGCGGACAATTGGACGTAGACCGCTTGGACTATCTGCGCCGAGACAGTTTCTTCACGGGTGTTACGGAAGGCAATATAGGCTCGGCACGCATCATTAAGATGCTGAATGTGAAGAACGACAAGCTCGTAGTAGAAGAAAAAGGAATTTATTCAATAGAAAACTTCTTGATGGCTCGCCGACTGATGTATTGGCAGGTATATCTGCATAAAACATGTGTAGCAGCTGAAAAGATGTTGATAAAGACTCTGAAACGAGCTAAGGAACTGTCGCAGACAACCAACCTCTTTGCTTCGCCATCGTTGCTGTATTTCTTAAACAACAATATAAACAAAGAATACTTCGAAGGTCATAAGGCTGAAGTGATCAATCACTTTGTAAATTTAGACGACAACGACATCTGGTGTGCACTTAAGGTTTGGACTCAACATGACGATATAGTGCTGTCGAAACTCAGTCAAGGGCTTGTAGACAGGGTGTTGTTCAAAATAAAGATATTAGAGAAACCCGTCGACAGATCAGTGATAGAAGAATACCAACATCGATATATGACCGAGTTTGGCATCTCGCAGCATGAGGCCTCATTTTTCTGCTCTTCGGATATCATAACCACCAATATGTATAGCGAGGACAACGACAGCATCGACATACTATACAAAGACAACACCACCAAAGATATTGCCGACGCTTCGGACATGCTCAACATTCAGTTGCTGGCAAAAAAAGTAGATAAGCACTATTTTTCATATTTCAGATTATAAAACGACTGCCCCTCGGGTATAAAATACGATTGGAAACGGATGAAGGAAACTATTATTGAAATCAAGAATGCCGTACCGCGCATAAGCCAATTTCGGTTCGACAAACCTGTAAACTGGAAGATAGAGGCAGGAGAGTTTTACGTAGTTATCGGTCCTAATGGAGCCGGAAAAACAACATTGATTGACATACTGCAGAGCAAACATGCATTACAAGCGGGAGCTATTGAGACACCAAGCAGCAAAGGCGAAAGGCTTTCAAATGTTATAAAGTCGGTTGCCTTCAAAGACATATACAGTATTGTCGATGTCAACAACAGCTACTACCAACAACGTTGGAATAAGGGAGATGAGCAGGATGTTCCTGTTACGAGAGACTTGGTGAAAAATGCTGACAAGGAATGGTTAGACACTCTCATAGAATGGTTTGGCATAGAAGACATGATGGACAAAGAGATCAACCTGCTATCGAGCGGAGAGCTGCGCAAATTTCTCATCGTCAGAACTCTTCTATCTAAGCCCAAAGTATTGATTCTCGACAATCCGTTTATCGGGTTAGACGTGGCATCGCGACTCATCCTCAACACCTTGCTCAGCAAACTTTCCGACATGAAGACACTGCAAGTTGTATTGGTGCTATCCAATCCGAACGAAATACCGGAAATGACAACGAAGATATTGCCCATAAAGGATAAACATTTGTATGCCGAGACTGACACAGATTCTTTCAAGGCAGATAAGGTTTTGTTATCCGAGTTATTTCCGACACCACCAAGACCCAAGCTTGACAACATTGTGTCGATGTACAAAAACGAGCCTATCAGTTATGGACATGCCGCCGTGCTGAAAAATATTCATGTGAGGTATGGAAACCGAACAATCTTAAATGATCTGGACTGGAATATCAGACGAGGCGAGAAGTGGGCGCTGCTGGGTCCTAATGGGGCGGGAAAATCTACGTTATTGAGCCTCATCTGTGGAGATAATCCGCAAGCCTATGCCAATGACATAACGCTCTTCGACAGAGAAAGAGGATCGGGCGAAAGCATCTGGGACATTAAAAAACATATCGGATATATTTCACCCGAGATGCATCTATATTATATGAAAAATGTGCGGACGATAGATGTTGTTGGTTCGGGTTTTTTCGACACCATAGGATTGTATCGTAAATGCAATACTGAGCAAGAAAATATAGCATTGGAGTGGATGAGGCTTTTTGGTATAGAACATATAAGTGATGTGTCCTTCTTGCAAATATCGTCGGGCGAACAGCGAATTGCGCTATTGGCTCGGCTGTTTGTAAAGAATCCTGAATTGTTGATTCTCGACGAACCGCTACACGGGTTGGATACATCGAACAAAAAGAAAGTGAAAAAGATTATTGAGGAGTTTTGCACCAAAGACAAATCACTCATCTATGTAACCCACTACGAGCACGAGATTCCCGCCATCGTAGACAGACGAATGGAATTGAAGAAGATATAAAATGAAAAAGAGAGTGTTAACTCTCTTTTTTCAATTTACGATATGTCTCATCAAATTTTGCTCTGTCAAACGGCTGATAAGTCGGAGTTACCGGCACATAGTCCTCTTCGTCCCACAGTGTGCTGGTAATCATCAGGTCGGCACTGTATCTGTTGCATGCGATTGGCACATTGTGCACACGGCACTGACGCAAAAGCATCATTATATCAGCTTCATGCGGTTGTGGATTGAGGTCGTCAATCAAAAATACGGCTAAATCAATTTCATTTCTCACCACCATTGCTGCTATTTCAGCATCTCCGCCAAGAGGTCCCGAATTCATGCAGGTAACACGTGCATTGATTCCTTTCTCCATAAAGGCTTCGCTAATTAGTGCTCCCGTTGTTCCGGTACATACAAGATGATGTTTCGCCAAAAAATAGGAGTTATAGTAACACCACTCTACCATATCGGCTTTGCGGTGATCATGTGCAACTAATGCAATTGTCAAAGTTTTTCTCATATAGGTCTTATTAGTGTATATATTTTTCGAGTCAATCTCGTTTTACAATCGTCCAGCCTTTTGGAATGATCGTTTATAATATGTCTCATTCAGGTTGTTTACCATCACCCCTCCCTTTATTGATGCGTGCACAAAGCAATCGTTGCCTAAATATACGCCAACATGGTTGATGTATTTCTTGCCGCGTGTCGCAAAAAACACTAAGTCGCCGGGCAATAAATCTTCGGCAAGCAACGTTTCCGAGAGTTGATTGGCTATCCCCCTACTTGTGCGAGGAATCTGTTTATCAAAAACCTTGTTGTATATAATACTCGTAAAGCCGGAGCAATCAACGCCTTTCACGCCCATGCTTCCTCGCCGATATCTTGTACCCAACCAGCTGGCGGCTTCTCTGTACAGAGAAAGGTATTGTTTATTTTCTATTTCTACACCTAATTTTTGCGACAAGTTTTCCACTTCTCTCATCTGTGCCAACTCTCTCGTCAGAGCAACAGAAGACATGTCTCCATCCAATCGCAAGTCGTTATTTATACTTATCAGAGGTTCTTTGTTGATTACTACCTTCTCTATTACAGGCAGTTCAACTGTATGCACTTTATTTTTCTTACCTTTCAGTTCCAACAGTGCGGTCTCTTGAGTTTGTCTGATTTCCGCAGCTTTGGTGTACAGATAGTGCGATTTCTGATTTTGGGACAAATCGTTACTTTGTGCGGAAGACTGCACAAATCCGGCAATAAATATTATCCCTGCAAATGAAATCGTTTTCAGCATTTTCCGTTTGTTTTTTAGACTAATATTCTTTTTTCGATTCACGAAGATAACATTTTGCTTCTTATTGTCTATTTATATATCTGACAATCTATCTTAATTCAAGAATCTTTAACACTATCGTAATATTATTACAGCTTTCGTCCTTTTATCCATCTCTCTTTGTAGTAATTTTCATTTAAATGACTAACAATAACGCCTCTTTTCGTCGAAGCATGCACAAAATATCCGTCTTTGAGAAAGATACCGACATGTGTAATTTTCTTCTTATTATTCGTCGTGGCAAAAAACACCAAATCGCCGGGTTTCAGTTTCGACTTCGATACGTTTTTTCCTTTCTTCGCCAAATCGGTAGTAGATCGTGGTGTGCTTTTCCGATACACCTTAGTATATACTTGGTACACTAAGCCCGAACAATCTACACCACTCTTTGTTATTCCTCCATAACGATACGGAGCACCTATCCACAACGACGACTCGGCATAGAGAGCCATATGTTTGTCATCATTCTTATTTTTATTATCTATCGAAATCCCTAATTTCCCCGATAGTTGACGCACTTCCTTCGGGTTGTAGAGTGTCGATTTGGTAGAGCCGCACGAAGTACCTCCTAATGCAATGATAAGGAGAAAAGAAATAAATAACGGAATGTTTCTCTGTTGCATCTTATTTCATTTCATTTATTATCAAGTACAAAGATAAAAAAAAGGTTTTGTAACTGTGTAAATTTGAATATAAACAATATAAGTATTCCAATATTAGTTGATTACACTCTATTTTAACGAGTTTTTAACCTCAACAAAAAAAATGCGATTGGTTATTACAACCAACGCATTTTTTTATTGAAGGGCAGCTTGTAATGGACATTACTCCTTTTATGGATGCTGCCCTTATTCTACTATCTTTGTTAGTCTTTCTTGCAACGTACAGAGAACAAATGGTATACACCGTAGTTATGACGAACGACTTTCGCATTGTTGGTGGGGTACCCCGTATAGATACTCCGACACCACGCGTTGCTGTTCTCGCCCGCTCTGTTTAGGCTATGTATACTCCCCGACCATACATCACCAACGTCGCCTAAAGACTCAACTGCCCCATTTCTACCACGGCCTGCAAATTCAAATGAAAAACCGCCCTTTCTCGGAGAGAGGCTTTTCCCTTTGGTCGTTATGAAGTTGGGAAGTGAAGAAACACGGCATTTTGCCAGCATAGCATAACCATGACCTTCTCCGCTGTCTGAGCCACGTGGACCTTGTGCAGGGGATGGGAGATCAAGACTACCATTCCATTCGTCCTTCCATGAAGCCGGATTAAAGGTATATCCTGTCGTGTATGTGCTGTATTCAGTGGGGTTATGATAAATAGCTTGTTCCAGATCATTCCATTCATGGTCGGATGGCACATGCCAACCATCGGGGCAAATGCCTTGTTGGACTCCATCAGCACCGTCATTCTGGTCGTATTCCCCTTGGTCAGAACAACTTGGTTCGTAGCCGTTCATTGCAGCGGCCCAATTATATAGAATGCCCAGATTAGGTAACCATTCTTGTTTTGCTTTGCTGGGGTTGTAGAGTCCACCACCTGCTAGGGGATAGCACCAATGTTTTTCAATCTCAGCTTCGTCTGGCGAGTGTATAAAACTATTATCTGTGCTTAGGGGAATATAACGCAAGTTTTCGAGCATCCATATACCGACATCTACCTTCACGTTGTTCTCCGTATAAGAAAATTCGCGAGCCAGATAAGTTTGAGGACCCAATTCTTGGTCACGATTGTCGGTTACTTGAATAACACCGGGTGCTAATTCTTCTTCGTCTTTATTCTGTAACGGTATCCATTCGCTTCCTGTCCATACATATACACCATTATCTCTTCCGCTACCACCAATACATTCGTTGATGTTGTAAATAACTAAACCCGTGTGATCATCCGTGTAAGAGAACATAAATGCACCGTCTATGGTCGATGCTAGATCGCCTTTCTGTTTTATCAACTTCACTCTTGGCAGTCCCAGACCTTTGGTTGCAGTTACGCCACCTGCCGTTACAGCATCGTGTTGTTTCAAGTCGAGCAATGCCCCTTTGTTAGGTTGCCCTCCACCTCCAATAGTTACCTGAGCACTCAAATGGCTATTGAATCCCAAAGAAACGCACAAAAAGATAAATCTCAGAAAATGTAGTTTCATAAATCGAATATTAAGTTTATAAAATAATTTGTGCTTGTTATCACTGTTTATTGTTCTGTCTTTTATCAAAGAGACGGAAGCACATTGTTAACATATCGGCAAAGATAATACTTTTCTCATGAAACAAGAACTATTAATCAAGTAATTATAAGCGAAAAAACAAATCTGATGATTGGATAACCCTACGAACAAAAGGGAAGGCTATAGAGTATCTAAATCGGTTGAAATGGTAAAGAATAGAATGTAAAGGTATAAGCATATGCTATTTTCTATAAGTGCTACTTTTATTTGGACAAATAAAAAGGATTAAATTAGTCAACCAACAAATCGAAAATCATCATGGCCAAATAGGTAAAGTACAGTAAAGAATTTAAGTTAGATGCCTTGAATTTGTTGCAAGAAGATAAAGGTTTTAAGCGAGATTTAGCCTACTCTTGTATCTATCGGATGGCTGTTGTTGCCTACATTTATGGGTGTAAATTTGATACCGTCTTCATTTAGTAAATACTGTCCGTTGGAGATCTTGTTCGATAAATTAAACGTTAAACGGTGGATTGATTAATTAGATTTGAGAGAACAAAACCGAGTATTAAAATTGTCTTTTGCTCTCTTTTTTAGATATGAAAACAAGAGTTTATACAATAGTGATATTTTTTATCCTCATCACATACATCTTTATCATTTAGGGTATCGAAAAATTCAAACTAATGCCTAACTTTGGATTATATGTCAGTTATGGAAAAGGACTATTGAATTATAAAGAATATACCAATCAAGTAAAAATATGATTTACGATAAAGTCGTATTCCTTCAGTACATATTAATAAAAAAAATGAATAACTATGAATAATAAATGGGACGAACGGTACAATATCGAAGAATACCGTTACGGAGAAACACCGAATCTGTTTTTCAAGGAAACTATAGATACACTTCCGACAGGAAAGATACTTCTTCCTGCTGATGGAGAGGGGCGTAATAGTGTGTATGCAGCTATAAG
>CALNCC010000030.1 GCA_937875275.1 uncultured Dysgonomonas sp.
AAAGCCCAAGCCAATGACCTCAATCTCTCCGACCTGAAAATAGAACAAGCAGAGAGCAGAGAGGACATAACTCTCTTTATTTATGAGAATAGTGAGATCGATGATCCTTTTACGAGTTTTAGCGAGACTTGTAGAATCAGCATCAGAGACATACCCAAATACATCATTACCAGCAAAACAGGAAAAGGCTATAGTGGAATGGAAGTAGAAAGGTGGAAAAGGAAATAAAACATCCATCACAGGCTATGCCGAAACAAAGAAGCAGCCGTAGCAAGGAAACTTGTTACGGTTTTTTTATACCTAAGATTAAAAAAAGTTATTTTCGGCGTCGCCATTAAACGTTTTCCCGATGCGACGGTCTATCTATGTAACGGTGTGAAAATGATGGGCATACACGCCCGTCGTGGGAGTGGGGATATTGTATCCGAAGGAGAAAATCTGACCCGTAAGAAACAAAAACGATGCACGCACACACAAGATTGTCAAACAAAGAAAAAAATGTAAGGTTATGAAAAAGATTATGATTATTCTCCTTGCCACACTGATGAGTGTAGGCGTATCGGCAAGCCAACCCGAAAAAGCAAAAGACTTGGTTAAGATACTTTTCGCAGACGCAAACGCACAATTGCTGCAAGTGATGGAAGGAACGCCGATGTTCAGCACCGACTGGGGCATCTCGAACAAAATCGCATACTCGGGAAAAGAATATAAAGACGGAGAGTACAGAGTCATAAAAGGCATTTTGGTATACAACAACGACTGGGACAACGACGCCAAAGTGGCGTTCTCGATCAAGCAAAACGAAGACGGAGAATACCGCATAGTGAAGGGAATAGCTGAGGATGCAGCCGATTGGGAAAACCCCGACAGAGTAGCATACTCGATCCGCAAATGGAGCGATGGCGAATACCGTGTTACGGAAAGCATCCCGCTCTTTGACCGTGATTGGGACAGCGACCTGAGGGTTGTATACACCATCAAGCAATCTGCCGACGGAGACTACCGCATGATAGCCGGAAAAGTGGATGCCGAAACCACTCAAATAGAGAATATTATATATTCGTTCCGCAATATCTGACAAAACAGAACAAAATATCGCATCTAGCGAGACACTTCAAAACAGAGGGAACAGCTTGTACATCAGGTCATTCCCTCTCGTTTCGTTTACACCTGCACCGAAAGGCATGTTGTATAATCATCCCCAATTAAACCTTTATATCAAACTATTGTCTAACTTTGCAAAATAATAACGGAATACAAGAAAGGAATGAAAAGACTGTGGTTATATATCATGGGAGCATTGATTTGCTCTTTCTCGGTGATTGCCTCCAACGTGTCGGTCAATCGTGTTCTGCAATCCGGAGACGAAGATGTGTTCTTCGTCATAGAAGGCATGACAACCTCGATGTCGGATTGGAGCAACAAATCCAAAATAATATATTCGGTAAAAAAGCAAGGAACAGGCTACCGCATCATATCGGGAGTCGCCGCCTCATCATCCGACTGGGACGATGCCACCAAGATAGCATATTCGATGAAAGAATACGGAGACTGCTATCGCGTGATGGAAGGCATTCCGTCGTCATCGTCCGACTGGGACAGTGCCGATAAAATCGTATACTCGATAAAGAAGTGGGCTAACCGCACCAAAACGTGGGACACAGGCTACCGCATGATAAAAGGCATCGCACGATTCCCCGCCGATTGGGAGCGCGACAAGAATATCGTATTCACAATAAAAGAAACAGGAGACGGTATGCGCGTGATGAGGGGAGTGCCACTTTCGCTTGCCGACTGGGACGCTGCCGACAAAATTCTCTACACGATAGGTCGATAACAATACGAAAATATAAATAGCGAGAAAACTTAAAAAAAAATTAAAAACACACATTTCATGAGATTAGACGTCATCGATTTCCTAAAAGGGTATTCCATCTTTACAATTGTCATCTTTCATCTATTGGCTCAATACTTTGGCCCAATTGCTCCCGAAGCATTCGGAAAAGCCATTTCATTTGGAGGCACAGGAGTACATGTATTCATTCTATGTTCCGGATTCGGACTTTGCCTCTCTCAACTAAAGAGAACAATCTCTCCTTTAAGCTTTTACAAAAAGAGATTTTTTAAGATATACATACCTTATATTATCGTCGTACTAATTGCTGCCGCTATACCATTTATTGGCAGTGCATATAGCGGGTCAGACAGAATATTCGCATTATTGAGTCATGTCTTTTTATTTAAAATGTTCGACTCTGAGCTTATCGGCAGTTTTGGAGTGCCTTTCTGGTTCGTTTCCATGATTATTCAATTCTACATTATCTTCCCATTTCTGTTCAAGATATTTGTAAAAATAAGTAATAAAAAATTTATCATCATATGTCTCATCCTAAGCTTAGGATGGTCTACCATCGTTGCCATCATAGGTAAAGATGATTTTCGTGCATGGAACAGCTTTTTCCTTCAATACCTATGGGAATTTGCTTTAGGGATGATGCTTGCCCGATTCTACATTAAAAACAACAGCATTCCCATTCCCTCAAAAAAAATACTAACCGTAATTGCCGCATCAGGTCTTGCCCTATACGGCGCAATGGGATTCAGTGGCGGAATACTTAAATTATACAATGATGTTCCCGCCCTATTCGGCTATTTATCATTAGCCCTTCTGATCTATTCTTTTTCCATAAAGTTCATAAATAAGTTTTTCTTATATACATCATCATTTTCTTACGAGTGGTACTTAGTACTCCCTATAATATTTACATGCATTTTTGTTTTGAGCAAAGAGTTCCTCATAGGCAACACTTATATCACTCTTGCTCTATTCTCTTTTTTAGCATTAATTATCAGCTACCTGTTAGCAATTGCCTACCACAAATTTATCAATCGGGTAGTTAAAATATAAATAGCGAGAAATAGCGAGATTCTGCGAGAATCTCGCTATTTTTGTTTATGTTTGTAACTATAAATCGACAATCATGGTAGAACCCGTTCCTCAAATAAAGATTGATATCGAATTGATCTCTAAGATGCAAGACCCTCTTGTGTCCGGTTTATTAAGAAACATCAACCGCGAATATTTATATTGGGATAAAGTAAAATATAAAAATCAGGAAGGACTCTCATCTTTCGAATTATGGTCAATAGTAAAAATAAGCCGCAAGCTATATTACTCGACGCAGAAGTTTGGAAAATATGAATTCCGCTATTTCTCCACCGAATTTATTCAGGAAATGTTGCATTATTGTGATATGAATATCGGAGGCAATATGGGGGGCAGCGGCTTTGTTCCCGAACAGGATAAAGCCCGCTACATGATAAGCTCCATCATGGAAGAAGCCATATCGAGCAGCAAAATAGAAGGAGCCAACACAACGCGAAAGAAGGCGAAAGAGATGCTGCTGAAAGAAACAAAACCGAAGGATCGCTCGGAGCAAATGATCTTCAACAATTATCACACCATCGACTATATCAGCAACAATTACACCAAGGATCTGACTGTCGACCAACTGCTGTATATACATAAACTAATTACCGAAAACACATTAGACAACCACGATGAAGAAGGATGCTTTCGGCGAAACAACGATATATTTGTCGTCAACACATCGACAAGCGAAACGGTACATACACCGCCATCGCATGACGAAATACCCGAATTATTGAAAGATGTGTGCCACTTTTTCAATGAGGAAGATGTATTCATTCATCCCATAATCAAAGGAATTATTATCCATTTTATGATTGCATGGATACACCCTTTTTCGGATGGAAATGGACGAACTGCCCGTTCTCTCTTTTATTGGTATCTATTAAAAAAAGGATATTGGCTTGTCGAATATCTTTCGATATCACGAATTATACAACACTCCAAAAATCAGTACGAGAGAGCCTATCTTTATACTGAAAATGACGAAAACGACCTCAACTATTTCATCACATACAACCTCAAAGCAATGGCGAAAGCCTTTGATACATTAAGGGAATATATCAGTAGAAAAGAAAAAGAGGCGAATCTCACAGCCCGCTTTGTCAGAATACCGGGAGTCAACGAAAGGCAGGCTTTCTTGTTGAAAAAAATATGCGATGAACCCGATATTGTATTCACCGTAAAAGAGGTGGAAAACCGATTTGCCATATCCAGTTTTACGGCTCGTTCCGATCTCAACAATCTCGTAAAAATGGGATTCTTATCCGAGATTCAGGTAAACAAAATCAAACGCGATTTTGTGAAATCGGATGAATTTGATCGATTAACAAACAAATATAAATAGCGAGAAATAGCGAGAAATAGCGAGATTCTGCGAGAATCTCGCTATTTTTTTGTCTCGTGATGATTTTATCATCCCTCTGCGATGATATTTATCTATACCATAAAAAAGCTATGGTAAGATCTATTATCGACGAATTTCGCAAGCAAGCACGCGAGCACAAAACAATCAAAGCATTCTATTACAACAAAGTGCACGAGCAAGGCAGCGGCAAAGACAAATACCCTCTGCTGTGGATAGAAGACCCCGTGTATGGGCGCAATGCAGACAATGTATTCCGCAGTTCGATCAATTTCTCGATACTCTTCCTTCCCGAGAAAGGACGCGAAGTTGCCGAGTTGCAAAACCTCGCATTCTCCGTCGGGCTCAACATCCTCGAACGGATGAAGCAAGACGACGAATCGCCCGTCGCCATCCTCCCCGACTGGACATACCTCACCCTGCGCAACTACTACGACGACAACGCCTGCGGTTGCCGCTTCTCGGTAAATATGATACAGCGCAATATGCAAAACCTGTGCCTGATAGACGAACAGTTTGACCGAGAAAAAGAGTTCGGCACAGACGCCTCTCTACCTCAGTTCGACATAGACACGGCAAACAACTGCGAGATATTTGTGAACAAATTTCCACAATTCGACCTAAAGCTGAGAAGATAATGCAAACCCCTGTTACCGCTGTGGCGCAAGCCATCGCACAAGAGCTGATAGAACTCGTGCACGAGGCAATAGACCGCACCTCGTCGGGGCGCGACGCACACACCGACAACCGCCTCAAAGCCGCAATAGAAACCCGTGTGCAGACCGACGGCAGCTCGCCCACAGTGCACCTCCTATACGACGACTACCTCGCATACATAGATGCCGGACGCAAACCCCAATCGGGCAAGCAACCACCCATCGAAGCCTTGCGAGAGTGGGCAATGGCGAGAAACATACCTGCCGACAACAGCACCCTCTTTCTCATATCGCGTGCCATCCACCGCGAAGGAATAGAGCCGCGCCCCATACTGTCGATACTCGACCAAGAGATAGAGAAAAGGCTGCAAGGCGATTGGCAAGAACGAATCCTCGATGCCGTCATGCAAAGGCTCAACGAGGTAATGGAACACTGACAACACAGACAAGAGTATAAACCAAACAATAAATAAATTTGAACAACATGAAACAAACAACAACAGAGATCGCTGTCGTTGACAACCCGATAACATTTTCGCTTGCCGGCAACCCCAACTTCATCCGATTTCGAAGCCTCGACTCCGAAACCAAATCGGCGACAGTAGACGTATATCTCATCTTGAAAACGAACACCATTGGCGAAGCCTCGTTCTCGATAACCGACCAACGGGCAACAACCAACCTCTCGTTTCGAGGAACAGACGACCCCAAAAACATAGGAGCCGACCGATTCTACATAAGCAAGAAAAGCAAGGAGATTACTCTCGAAAACATAAAAGCATGCTTGATGAAAAACGCTTTTCTGAGAGACAACTTCATCCTGTCCACATCTCCCTTGCAGAAAGACCGTATACGCATCGTCTCGCGCCGGTCGGGAGGCAGATACGCATTCACTTTTGCCACCACCGCCCCCAACGTATTCGCCATCAGCGGCAACCCACTGCACACCATCAATCAAGACTCTATCAGCCGCAATCCCGAATATGCGAAAATAGCCAACCCCGCATCAAACGTTCCGGCAGACTATGACGAAGATTGCGAGATTCATCTCGAGGTCTATGCCGACACAGGCGTCTTGCCCGGAAAAGACGGAACACCCACCGACAGCAACATGGGCGTGCTGCAAACAACACTGACGAAAAACTATCTTGGCGACCCTCTGTGGTTCGACGTCAACACCGTCGTAGCCGACAAGGGCACGGCTCCCCGCCTTGCAGCAGACGGTTGGTTCGACACAGGCACATGCACCGACCACCGCTATGTAGCAAAACGATATAGCGGAAAAGACGTGATGACGTTCTACTATTCCGATGTGTGCTACGTCATCAACGGATTTCGCCGCACCTTAGACACAAACAATCTGTCGCCCGACGACGGCTCGGCATTAGCCGACTACGTGTACAACACAGCCGCACGCAACACCATCAGCCCGCTCTCCAACAGACTGGAAGCGACACACATACGCGGACAGAAACAGTTTTTCAATTTCATATTGTGCGACAAGGCAACCGCCGATCAGCAACTGTCGCTGCGCTACAAGGTGGCATCTCCATCGGGTGTCGAACTGGGGCAGACAGAGAAACATCAACAAGGCAGCAAAGCCTTTGCGATAGTGAACACCATAGCCTTAGACATCGACTCGCTGCTCGACACCTACCCCAATGCCGGGCACATAGAGGTCAGCCTTTGCCACAACGGCGACGAGGTCAGTCGGCCGCTTCGTTTCCGCATCTTGCCCGAGCACCTTTACGGGGTCAAAGACTTTGTTTTCTTGAATGCCTTGGGAGGATGGTCTTCGTTCAGTTTCGGAGGAAGGCGACAAACCGAATTTTCGGCAGCCAAAACCACGTCTTACCGCACACGCACGCCCGACAGCAACACCATCGACCGCATCGAAAGTGTCGATGGCAGCGAGGCTACGGAGGCTTTCGTGGTGCAGTCGTTGCCCATATCGCCCGATGTAGCCGATTGGCTCAAAGAGCTGTCTGTGTCGTCGGCAGTGTACGAACTATCGACAGGCAGATACATCGTCGTAGACGAGCTGAATGTGAAACACACAAGCAAAGACGATCTGCTGCGCTTGGAAATGAAATACCACTACTCAGACTCCTACAATTCGCGATTCTGACACCATAGCCACACTACAATAATGAAAGCCCTTGAAGACTTTACTCTTGCAAGGGCTTTCGCTTGTTTTCGTAGTATCAGATTGTTATTCTGCGTTATTCTTCAACCACTCTAAGCGGCGAAGGTCGGGCAGATGTTTCACTTTGAAATGCTCAAACTTAGCATTAAAGCCCTGTCCGTCGGGACATGCCGCCATCAATCCCACCATCACGGGGCGATTATCTTCGAGCGGAGCGTTGCGCATCATCGTATATGTTTTGTCGTCGAACGAGTAATAGATCTCCACAGCATCGAGACGGCGAAGGGCTTTGATCCAGATAAAGGGAGGTACTTTGTCTAACTGTATCACGCTCCAGTCGCTTTTGCCATGCGTAACTACGGCACTCACATTCAGTTTGCCGTCTACAAATTCCACTCCTGCTTTTATCCAGTTTTCGTGATCGGTGCGGAGCATCAATCCCATCTGATCGAAACGCACTTTGTAGTCGCCCGTCAGCTTCACTTTCACTTCAAATTCGCCACCGTACGTCGCATAGTAAAATGGCGCATCGTCTACCGTAAATCCGTAGTGCGACACCCGCCAATAGTCGCTCTGAGGCGTAACGTACATGCTGAGGGTATTGTTTTTCACTTCCCATTTTTCGGGTTCGTTAAACCACTGCATTTTCTCTAATGACTGAGCCGACACGGATGCCAAGCCGACAAAGGCAAAAATCGTAAATAGAATTTTTTTCATCTTGTTGTAAGTATTTTTAAATATATATAATCAATCGTTTTCGTTTTGTACAATCGTTTTCAGCACCTTGCACGGATTGCCCACCGCCACCGTATTGGGCGGAATGTTGCGTGTAACAACACTGCCTGCACCAATCACACAATTGTCGCCGATGGTTACGCCCGGCAATATTACCGACTGCGCACCTATCCACACATTGTTGCCCACAGTGATGGGCAGTGCGTATTCCAATCCTCGGTTGCGTTGCTCTACATCGAGCGGATGCCCTGCCGTATAGAATCCGCAATTGGGCGCAATGAATACGTTGTCACCGAAGGTAACTGTGGCTTCGTCGAGGATGACGCAATTCATGTTTGCATAGAAATTTTCGCCAATCGCGATATTGTACCCATAGTCGCAATAGAAGGGTTGCTCTACGTTGAACACCTCGCCTGTGGCTCCCAACATCTGTTTCAACAACGCTGTGCGTTCCGCCTTGCGGGCAGGATGCAGCTTGTTGTATTCGTAATAGAGGCTCTTGCAGGCATCGCGCTCGGCAATCAGTTGCTCGTCGTAATTGGCGTCGTACAACTCTCCGTCGCGTGCTTTTTCTTTTTCGGTTTTCATGTCAATTAACCATTACTATGCATTACCTTTGCAAAGGTAAATAGCAGAATAAGAACAGGCAATACTGATAAATAACCATTTTCCCCATCCTCTCAACGAATCGGATGTGGCGTCAGCCCTTTGGCATCTGTCCGCAGCAGGGGTACCTCATCCGATGAAGAGGGCGTAAAACTAAATACGCCGAAGGCAATTTATTTAGTTTAGCCATCGAATCGCTGATGGGTCTGCGAGGGCAGCAAGCCTTGACTTTTTCGTTCTTTTTGGTCAAGCAAAAAGGACAAGACAAGAAGCAACGCTTCGCATAAAAAAAGATGCAAAGGATTGAAGGACGATTCCGAACAAGGAAATATAGATTAACGATTAAGGGGTAAATAACGAAATAAAAACAGGCAATACCGAAACGATGAACGTAATATCGACACTCAACGACAAGCTGCTCAAACAGCCTTTTACCGAAGCACGCAACGAAGCCCAACTGTTGGCATATTACCAACGCATTGCGCTCAGTTATGCCGAAATAGAAAATTCGCTTGCCGTGCTCAGCGACCTCAAGTCTGACAAGAGCTATGTTTACTATGGCGGCACGGCACACCATCTGGGCATAGCGGCACGAGGGGCGGCAACCGAGATAGACTCGATATGGGAAGAGGAGATATTTGGGCGCATACACCCCGACGACCTGACGGAGAAGCATATGCTGGAACTGCAATTCTTTCATCTGCTGAAATCGCTACCCACTGATCAGCGCGCCGACTACCACATTGTCAGCCCCATGCGCATGCGCAACCAAGAGGGCGAGTATGAGACCATACAGCACCGCATGTTTTACGTTTGCAACTGTCCCGAAGGTAATTTTTGGCTGGCTCTGTGCCTCTATGGGCACTACCCCTACCAAGCTCCAAAGCCCGACTCGTCGAGCGGAACGATCATAAACTCGGCAACGGGCAAGGTCATCAGACCCGACAACATAAGGTGCAACAACATACTGTCGGCAAGGGAAAAAGAGATTGTGCTGTTGATCGAAAAAGGTAAGTTGAGCAAAGAGATTGCCGCCCTATTGTCGATCAGCATAAACACAGTGAACCGTCATCGCCAAAATGTGTTGGAGAAACTGCGGGTTAAAAATTCGCTTGAAGCCTGCCGCATGGCGAGGCTGATGAATCTGCTGTGAATCAGACATTAAGATCGCTCGTGTCGAGCGTATCTACGTGCATGTCGGTGTAGCTGATCCGAAAAAATGTGTCGCCTCTGCTTTCTTTGCGGAACAATTCGACTCTCAGATTATTTTTCATCCACTCGTTTCCTATGGTGCACACATCGCTTTTCCAAAAGTAGATCAAACCATACGATTTTTTCCCTTGCGAACGACCAGATGTCTCTCCATACTGATCGCTGAGGGCATCGGCGATGGCGTCAAATTCGGCATCAGAGATGGCTATGTTATCCTCAGACCGCACCACAAAGTCGAGCCCCTTTAGTTGTCCGTCTACAAAGTCGGGCTCTACATCAAATTCATACTTCGCCAATCCCCGTTGGTTGAAGCGGTATTTCTGCGAAGGGGAGATGCCCAGATCGGCATACAATTGCGCCTCATCCGTCCCAAACCGCACATTGTCGAATATGGTATCAGAGACCTGCCCTCCATTACTACTCCACCTCACTACCTTCTTGGAACTACCATTGCCGGGTGCAAACCAGAAGTATAGAAAAATAAGTAGGGGTACGAATATTTTAAGTAATGTGGTAAAGAGTGTTTTCATAACAATTCGGTTTTTAAGTTAATGCGATGATATTGCAAAGGTTAAAGATATATGTTTTTTTTATATCCGCATCATTATATCACAATATATATATCGACGGAAACCCTGATGTTACAATTTAGTTAATAAGAAGACACAAAAATATTAAAGTGCAAAAAGATAGCTAAAGTGATAAACTAAAACCAACTTTCTTTGTTTATATCAAAAAGAACGACTAAAATATAAAATAAACATACAACGAATGGCTATCCGTAGATAGATAAAGACCCTTTTTTTTGTACTCAAGAATGTTATTTACATTCAGCTATAACGCAAGACGAAGATATCCCGACAAAGGTAATCTTCGTTTTTTTGCTATGTAAGGATTGAGGGAAAGATTGGCTACGGCTCTACTGTGTCTATAAATGAACGAGATGACATCCCCCCCCAAAAAAAGCGGAGACCCTTTCAGATTTCCGCTTTCGTTGTATAGTGTGTTATCATTCTATCTTTAATTCATCCTCCTCTTTCTCACCCGGCATATTGATTGCCCATCCTATTTCGGGTTTCAGATTGTATGTCTGATTGTTTTGTTTCAATCCCATAAAGCCAGCCCAAAATTCCATTTCGTGTGTTTCTTTCCTGTCTTCAAAATCCACTTCTAAGATGAAAGGAACTCTCACTATTTCGTCAGGCAATTGCCCGATGCTCTTTATTGTTTTCAGGTTCATTCTTTCTCCATGGCGAGAGTAGGGGTAGAATTTCAGAAACCAACCATCAATGTCTGTGAGTGAGCCATAAAGTCCTTCGCTATGATAGCGCACCATCTTCATCCAAAATTTCTTGTTGAATTTTCCTTTTTTCGTTTTTATAATCTCTTTTATCACCGGCTTCAACTCAGATGTCCACCACTTCAAATCATATTTTTCTATATAATCCAGTTTTTTCAATATCTTTTCCCAGTCTTCAACGCTTCCTTCGATGGTTACTTCGGGCAAGCCGCAACCCACCATTGACACTTTATATCTGAAATAAGATTTCATCGACTCCATCAGTGTTATCTGGCTCGCAATGAGCGAAGCAGGAGTGGTGGTGGTGAAATCGGCAGAGAGATTCTCAATAAGTTCCTCCCCCGTGAATGAGCCTATTTTCTCCACAAATTCGGGAAACATACTTTCCCACGGAAAAGCAGGCATATCCTCCAAGTTTAATGATTCTCTTTTCACGACAAGGGTTTCTTGCCCTTCAAAATCTACAAATTCGTCTCGCAATTCCTCCGCATTGTTGTTAACATGCTGAGCAAACCCTTGACTAATCAGCAGCCACATAATGTCGGGACTGATTGTTATGGGGCGATGCTCTTTGTAAGCTTTAAGGAAGCCTCCCAAAACGGGATGCGTGCCTTCATAAACAAGATTCTCTGTAATGGAATTCGTTATCAGATTTACATTTTTTATGCCACCATACAGTTCAGACGGCTTCTTGGTTCCCAAGCATGTTCGAGGAAGAGTCAATTCTTCTATCTTATAAGTTTGAGATTGAGCATTGATAGAAATGCTGCAAACCAAGATGAGGATAAGGGTTAACAGATTTTTCATAATGTTTTTATTCTTAGGTATTTTTATTCAAGGATTGATACAAATATACAAAAAAAATTCTTCCAAGAGGAAGTGCTCCCTAATTATAAAACATATAAATAAAAAAAGGCTACTGCTCTACTGTGTCTATAAATGAACGAGATGACATCCCCCCCAAAAAAAAGCGAAGACCCTTTCAGATTTCCGCTTTCGTTGTATGGGGGGCTATCGCCTTATTTGTTTTTCAAAGTTGTGCTGATCTTCTTCGGCACGCGATTTTTCGATGCGATAG
>CALNCC010000031.1 GCA_937875275.1 uncultured Dysgonomonas sp.
TAACTCTGTAACTCAATCCTGCGATAAAAATGTTCATTGTAAAAAAAAATAAAAATTTATAATATAATAATTTGGCAGAAGAATTACAGTATGTGTAATGAAATGTCTAATCAAAGGAACAATGTGATACCTGAGAAGTAAAAATTAAAATACATGAAAAGAACTCTAATGCAGCAACAAATGTAAGAATAAAAATGAGGTAACAAATACTTTACGTAAATAAATTAATCAAATAGTAGTATTTATGTTGATTATCTGTGGTTTTTGAATACTTTCATCACATTTTCTTTATCCTTATATAATTGTTTTTTTAGCGATTCCATATCCGGAAATTTCTCATCATGTCTTATAAACTGAAGGAACTCGGTTGTTAAAGATTTATTATACAGGTCTCCATCATAATCAAATATATTGACCTCGATGCTTATGTCGCTGTTTTGCTGTAGAGTAGGACGTTTGCCGATGTACAACATGCCTTCATATTGGTCGCCTTCTATATATACATATACGGCATAGACTCCGAATGCGGGAACGACTTTATATCTCTCCCACAATTCCATGTTGGCTGTGGGGAACCCGATTGTGCGTCCGACCTGAAAGCCTTTGATTATTTTTCCCGATATGAGGTAGCGGTAGGATAGGAGGCTTGCTACATCTTCCATCTTACCCTCTTTTAGCAGTCGACGTATGTGTGATGAACTCACATAGGGAGCTTCCAATTGTTTGGCTTGGATAACTTCGATGCCTATCTCGTCTCCGTATTTTTTATATTCTTCAAATCCCTCGGCGCGGTTGTTCCCGAAGCGATGGTCGTACCCAATGACCAATGTCTCTACATTATACTTGTTCTTCAATATCTCGAGCATGAATTCCCTCGCAGACATTTGGGATGCCTCGTTTGAGAAATTGAAGGGAATGCAATAGTCGATGCCTGTGGAACTTAAACGAACCAACTTCTCGTTATAATTACTTAACAGCGCAGGCTGGAAATCCTGTTGCATTACCTTGCGTGGGTGAATGGGAAATGTTATCACGGCGGAAGGCAAGCCCTTTGCTTTGGCTATTTCTCTGACCTGATCGATCAAGAAACGGTGTCCGATATGTACTCCGTCAAAGAACCCGATGGTGGCTACCAAAGGTCTGTATTCAAGATTTTTTTTGTCTGTCAGTAGTTGCATAAGTGTTACTTGATGAGTTCTATTACTTTGCGTAGATCTTCGTCTTGGTTTGTCTGATATGTTTGGAAACCAAGTTGGTTTGCAGCCTCAATATTCGCCTTGCCATCATCGAAGAATAGAGTCTCGCTCGGGTTCATTCCCGAATCTTTGATGATGTGTTCGTATATACCCTTATCCGGTTTTGCATGTCCTATATGATAAGAAATATACGCCTTGTCGAAGTAATGAGAAAGAGGTTTTCCCGCAGGCGAAAAGTTTGGAGACATAGCCCACTTCATTATCGACGGATTGGTGTTGCTCAGCAGATACACATTGTACTTCTTGCGAAGCTCTTCCAGCAATTCGAGTTTGTATGCCGGCACTTCGGTGATGAATGCCATCCATGCTGAGTCTATATCATCGTCGGAGATGTCTTCTTTCCCGGCAAGCTTACGAAAAGCGTCATAAAATTCAGTGTCATTTATCTTCCCTTCTTCATATTCGAGGAAGATACCACTCTGTCTATATTCGTTCAGGTAATCTTCGATTGTTTCTAAGCCGATTTCTTTGAAACGGCTAATGGCTTGTTGTTTGTCTAAACTGGCAATTACTCCGCCAAAGTCGAAAAGAAGATTTTTAATGTTTGTGTACATACCTATGTTTAATATATAAATTTAATACAGAAGCCGAAGTTAATTAATTATTCTCATTATATCTTCCCTTTTTACATTATCAATTCGTATTTTTGTTATCCTATAAAATAGAGGAGACACTGAAACGTGCTGAATAAGACAAAAGGAATCGTGCTCGGGGTAGTAAATTATAATGACAAATACAGTCTTGTCCAGATATTTACATCATCTTATGGGAAGATAACCTATATGGTGTCGAAGACACGATCAAAAAACACGAAGTTGCCTAAGGCTCTGTTCATCCCGATGTCGGTTATTGAGATGGAGGTCAATCATCAGGTTTCGCGCGATATACAGCGTATAAAGGAAGCACGCAGTTTGGGCGGTTATTATTCCATCTCGGCAGATATGTCAAAATCGGCAATGGCTTTTTTTATTTCCGAGTTTCTAAACAAAACATTGCGCGACATCAACGATTCGGCGTTTATCTTCGAATTTATAGAACAATCTGTACGCATACTGGAAATGACTGAGCGAAGTGTTGCCAACTATCATTTGGTGTTGATGCTCAAATTGTCTCATTTTTTAGGATTTTACCCCAATCTGGAGGAATACCGACAAGGAGCTTATTTTGATATGATGAACGGAGAATTTGTTGATCGCCAACCATTGCACAAGCACTATATCAATCGAGACGAAAGTCTGGCTCTGTCTCGTCTATCACGCATCACATACGAAAATATGCACCATTTTGCATTCTCTCGCAACGAGAGAGTGAATATAACAAACCGAATGATAGAATATTACAGACTGCACCTGTACGATTTCTCGGAATTGAAATCGTTGGATGTATTGCACGAGCTATTCAATTAGAATAAACTGAGTTCGCGAAAAGTAAGGAGGCGATATAACATGAAAATTGTCTTACTTTTCTTATCTTTGTTACCCCTTTCTAATACTGCGGAATTTTTAGATTTGTATATATTTGATAAATAACATATTAGTAAAAATGAAATTGAATATCGCTGTACTTCCTGGTGATGGAATCGGTCCTGAGATTGTAGGACAAGCCTTAACAGTAGCAGAGGCTGTGTGTGAAAAATTTGGTCATGAGTTGACATACAAATACGGAATAGTGGGAGCTTCGGCTATCGATAAGGTGGGCAACCCATATCCCGAAGAAACTCACGAACTGTGTATGGCATCGGATGCCGTTCTGTTCGGAGCTATCGGAGATCCGCGTTTCGATAACGATCCTTCGGCAAAAGTTCGCCCCGAACAAGGTTTGCTGGCTATGCGCAAGAAATTGGGCTTGTATGCCAACCTTCGTCCGGTAAGTACATTCCCGTCATTGATACACAAATCGCCACTTCGTGCCGACTTGGTCGAGGGTGCTGATTTTATGTGTGTGCGTGAGTTGACCGGTGGTCTGTATTTCGGTCGTCCACAAGGGCGCAGCGAAGACGGTAACACTGCATATGACACATGTGTATATACCCGCGAAGAGGTAGAACGCATCCTTCACTTATCATACAAATATGCTCGTTTGCGCAATAAGAAACTGACTGTGGTAGACAAGGCTAACGTGTTGGCTTCGTCTCGCCTTTGGAGACAAGTGGCTCAAGAAATTGAAAAACAATATCCTGATGTGGAGACAGAATATATGTTTGTTGATAATGCAGCAATGCAGATCATTCAGTGGCCTAAACGCTTCGATGTGTTGGTTACCGAAAATCTTTTCGGAGACATACTTACCGATGAGGCTTCGGTTATTACAGGATCGTTGGGAATGCTTCCTTCGGCATCTATCGGTATTCACACATCAGTATTCGAGCCTATCCACGGATCATATCCTCAGGCTGCCGGAAAAAATATCGCCAATCCGTTGGCAACGATTCTTTCTGTGGCAATGATGTTTGAATATGCGTTCGAACTGAAAGAAGAAGGAAAATTGATACGTGATGCAGTTGATGCATCAATGGATGCCCGTGTTGTAACAGAAGACATTGCATTGGGCGATAAACCATATTCAACATCCGCAGTTGGAGAGTGGATTGTAAATTATATAAAGGGGTAGCTCTAACCTTGATGAAATAGACATTAGAGCCTGGATAAATTTTTCAAAATATTTATTCGGGCTCTAAAACAAATCAGCCGTCGGCTTTTTGCCGTTACCACTATTCCGACAGGAAAATTGAAAAATGTTTAAATCTTGCCATCTTATATCAAAATCTATACCTATGACTAAATATATTTTTCTATTCGCCTATTTGTTGCTTTCCCAAAGTACATTTTTGTGTCATGCTCAATCAATAGCAGTCGTTGATCAGCGATGCGAGTATTGGTCTAATCCCTTGGGCATTGATGTGCCATCACCTCACTTTGGATGGGTGTTGAAAGCTAAGGAGAAGAATCAGGAACAAACAGCGTATGAATTAATAGTTAGTAACAACTACAAAGATATATCGAAAAAGAAAGGGAATGTGTGGTCTACCGGTAAGGTGCGCTCTTCGCAAAGTGTCCATGTCGAATACGGAGGTAAACCTCTGAACCCTTTTACCCGATACTATTGGCGAGTAAAAGTATATGACAAAAACGGTAAGTCGTCGGAGTGGAGCGATCCGTCGTGGTTCGAAACAGCAGCCTTAGACCCTTCAGATTGGACGGCATCGTGGATCGGTAGTGATAAAACGAATGCAGAGGAGGATGAGGAACTATACAAAGATGCTCCGGCTCCCTTGTTTCGAAAAATATTTAAAGTAGAGAAGAAAATTAAATCAGCAAGGCTACACATTTCAGGATTAGGATACTATGAGGCTGATATAAATGGTAAACGGGTAGGAGATAATGTCCTCGATCCGGGTTGGACAGCCTACCGAAAACAAGTACTATATTCAACCTACGACATTACCGATCATCTCAAACAAGGTTCGAATGTAATAGGAATCATTCTTGGTAACGGATGGTACAATCCTCTTCCCCTTCGCATGTGGGGAAAATGGAATCTTCGCGAGCAGTTGACCATTGATCGCCCTTGCCTATCGGGAATGATACATATAACATATTCAGACGGCTCGAAAGAAATTATTCCCACCGATAATACATGGGACTGGTTCGATAGTCCTATTTTACGCAACAATATCTACTTAGGCGAGCATTATGATGCCCGGTTAGAGACCGACTATACCGATCTCGATAAATATCCGGAAGGTATGTCTCGTGCCGTAAAAGTTACAGGGCCAAAAGGTAAGATGACGGCACAGTTGCAACCTCCGATAAAAATCTACCGCAAAATAAAACCGATTGCCATAACAGAAACAGACCCCGGCGTTTTCGTTGTAGACATGGGGCAAAATTTTGCCGGAGCAGTACAGATCAGTGTAAAAGGAAAAGCTGGAACATGTGTCAGACTCCGATATGGCGAAGACATATACAAAGACGGGAAAATCAATGGGATGACATCTGTCGTGGGTCAGATAAAATATGGTAACGGAGGTGCCGGTAGCCCCTCTGTGGCTTGGCAAGAAGATAGTTATACGCTGAATGGCAACGGAATAGAAACATGGATGCCTCGATTCACATTTCATGGCTTTCGCTATGTTGAACTTACCGGCTGGCCGGGCAAACCCACATTAGACGATATCGAGGGGATGTGCATGAGTGCCGATGTACCACAAGTGGGAGAGTTTGAATGCTCCAACCCTATGTTCAATAAGCTTATAGAAAACATCAGATGGACATTCCGCAGCAACTTATTCAGCGTTCAGTCTGACTGTCCTGCACGTGAAAAATTCGGATATGGAGGAGACATCCTTTGTTCTACAAATGCCTTTTCATTCAACTACGATATGTCGAATTTCTATCGCAAGGTGTTGTGGGATAATGCAAATGATCAACGAGAATCCGGTGCTATTACCGAAACGATACCATATATGGGTATTGCCGATTTCGGCACGGATGCAAACGACGGTTCGGGTCCGATCTCCTTTCAGGCAGGTTTCCCATTTCTCGTCAATCATCTCTATGAGTTCTATGGCGACAAACGGATTATCGCAGAGCATTATACTGCACTGAAGAAACTGGTAGATTATCTTATCTCATGTTCGAAAGACAACCTGATACTTGTTGATATTAGTGATCATGAATCGCTCGATGAAAAACCTCATGCACTGACGGCATCTGCTTGGTATTATTATCATGTGATGATGTTCGCCCGATTTGAACGAATATTGGGTAATGCAGGCGAGGCGGAAAAGTATGAATCAATATCTCAACAAATAAAGCAAGCAATCGTTAAAAAAATGTTTGACGCGTCAACAGGCGTATTTGGCAATGGTACGCAAAGTGCCCAAGTCTTCGGATTATGGTTTCCCTTCATCGAAGGCAAAGACAGGGCTGCTGCCTTCAATCATTTGTCCAAAGCTATCGACGCTAAGCAAGGACATTTGTCCACAGGCATCTTCGCTACAAAAATGATGTTTGATGTTTTTCGGGAAGCCGATAGAAATGAGACGGCATACAATATTGCAAACCAGAAAGATTTTCCAGGTTGGGGATATATGATAGAAAAGGGGGCTACAACCTTATGGGAAACGTGGGCATATTCTGATAATACTTATTCGCAAAATCATCCGATGTATGGAAGTATAAGCGAATGGTTTTATCGATCAATACTCGGAATCAATCCGACGTCTCCCGGTTTTAAGGAGTTTATAATCAAACCTCAGCCGACAGGCGATCTGACTCATGCTGAGGGCGGTTATCGGTCAGTGTATGGATTTATTGCCAGCAAGTGGAAACTGCACGATGGAAAGATGAAACTGAATGTTTCAGTGCCTGTAAATACCAAAGCCACAGTAATGATACCTACATCAGACGCCCAATCGGTAACAATAGATGGTATGCAGCCCGATAAGGTCAAGGATGTTTCTGTCAAAGGATGCTCTTCGGGTTATATGAGTATAGAGGTAGGGTCGGGAGATTATTCCTTCGAAGCCGCTTTCTGATATGTCGCCTTGCTGTAACCGTTACTAAACAGGCTATAACAAGTCGGAATAAAATATATATATTTGATAACAGAGGGTGCTTTCAGCACGTATCCTCTGTTGTTGTAAAGTTGATGTTAAAACATTTCATTAATCACCCTCTTTTTTCTACATTTGATACCCAATAAAAATAGTATGCCACATAAATCTCGATATAACCGTTTTTTGGTTTGGAAGACCGAACATGTAAGTCAAAAGCAATTACTCATATTTCTCAGCTTTCTGATAGGTGTTCTGACTGCATTAGCGGCATATATATTGAAATCGTTTATCCATTTCATTCAACATATACTGACGTCTAATCTGTCGGAAGGGGTACCCTATATGTACCTCGCGTTTCCTGCCGCAGGTATTCTGATAGCGAGCCTGTTTGTCAAATATGTTGTGAAAGATGATATCAGTCATGGTATAACCAAAATATTATATGCGATCTCGCAACGCAAAAGTTTCATCAAGCTGCACAATGTGTGGTCGTCGATAGTTGCAAGTTCTATTACCATCGGATTTGGTGGATCGGTAGGAGCCGAAGCACCTATTGTGCTTACCGGGTCGGCAATAGGCTCTAATCTTGGTCGATTCTTCAAGGTCGAACAACGTTATCTGATGCTGCTTATCGGATGTGGTGCTGCCGGAGCAATTGCCGGAATATTTAAAGCGCCCATCGCCGGACTCGTTTTCGTTGTAGAGGTCTTGATGCTTGACCTGACGCTGTTTACCGTGATGCCGTTGTTGGTGTCATCCGTAACGGCAGCAACATTCTCCTATCTCGTGATGGGACAAAAAGCCATGTTCGACTATTCACACAACGATCTATTCGAGTTGGAACGTATACCATTCGTAATTGTATTGGGAATATTCTGTGGTTTTGTTTCTCTCTATTTTACAAAGGCTATGCTGTGGACAGAGAGCAAATTTAAAAAAATGTCGCATTGGCAAAGGTTTGCATTGGGTGCCGTGATGCTGAGTTCTTTAATATTCCTGTTGCCACCTCTTTACGGCGAAGGTTACGAAACAATCAATACATTGATAGGTTCTACTCACGAGTTTAGTTCATTACTCGAAGGTAGCCCTTTCTACCAATTCAAAGATTATGGATGGAGCATTCCTATCTTTATGATGGGCGTAATGTTGCTCAAATCTTTTGCTACCAGCGCTACTAATGGCGGCGGTGGCACGGGGGGGACGTTTGCACCGTCTTTGTTTGTCGGGTGTATAGCCGGATTTGTATTTTCGTTTGTGCTGAACAAAGTCGGTGGAGAATATTTCCCGTTTTTGCCGACACAGAATTTTGCATTGATGGGGATGGCAGGTGTTATGGCAGGCGTTATGCACGCTCCGTTGACCGGAACGTTTCTCATTGCCGAGCTAACCGGTGGGTATGAATTATTTCTTCCTCTGTTGATTGTGTCTATGAGCTCGTACGGAATCATGCGTATTTTCGAATCGCATAATCTGTATTCGATGCGATTGGCGCAGAAAGGCGAACTGCTGACTCATCATAAAGATCGTGCTATACTGACCCTGATGAATGACATATCTCTTGTTGAAAAAGATTTTCAGCCCGTATCTCCCGAAATGGATCTTGGCGATATGGTAAAGGTCATATCCAGTTCGTCTCGCAATATGTTTCCCGTATTAGACGAAGATCAAAAGCTGATGGGGGTAGTATTGATTGATAATATACGAAATATCATGTTCCGCCCCGAGCTTTATAAACGCTTCAAGGTTACCCGGTTTATGACAGCCCCTCCGGCAATAGTGGTTACAAATATGACTATGGATCGGGTAATGACAGTATTTGACGAGACGAAAGCATGGAATCTGCCGGTTGTCGATCCCGAAGGCGTATATCAAGGATTTGTGTCTAAGTCCAGTGTATTAAATGTATATCGCTCGGTTCTTGTCGAAAACTTTGCCGAAGATTAACAGATTTTCTTCTTGTTTGCTATCTTTGTGGATACTCATATAAAACAGATAGATTATGAAAAAAATAGTGGGTGTAACGTTGTCTGCCGTCGTGCTGGCTGGTGCTGTATTAACCATATTATCCATTTGGGATATATACAATATTTCGTGGCTCGTGATTCTCAAAGGGATAATAACAATCTTGATTGTGTGTGCCGTTTCACTGCTGCTGTGGCTGATAAATACAATTTTTTTTAAGAAGAATCCGTCTGAAAGAATAAATAATTTTTGATAAGCCTATAAATGAATAAAAAGGATTTACGGATTGTCTTTTTGGGCACTCC
>CALNCC010000032.1 GCA_937875275.1 uncultured Dysgonomonas sp.
CCTGAATTGAACGGAAAACTTACAGGTATGGCATTCCGCGTTCCTACATTGGACGTATCAGTAGTAGACTTGACTGCTCGTCTTGCTAAAGACACTACTTATGCTGAAATCTGTGCTGCTATGAAAGCTGCTTCAGAAGGAGAATTGAAAGGTATACTTGGATATACTGAAGACGAAGTTGTATCTGCTGATTTCATCGGCGATGCTCGCACTTCAATCTTCGATGCTAAAGCAGGTATCCAATTGAGCCCAACATTCGTTAAAGTTGTATCTTGGTATGACAACGAGTGGGGATACTCAAACAAAGTTCTTGAACTTATCGCAGTAATGAAAAAAGTTAACGGTTAATCCAACCGATTACTTACAATATCGAAAGAGGTGTCTTATTTTTGAGACACCTTTTTTTATGCCCAAACACGAACGAATAGTTAACAACTATTAAATATAGTATTTTAACTACCAGGTATAGTTTAGATTAAAAAAGATACTTATATTTGCAATGAATCAAAATACTAAATTGATAGAATATGAAAAAGCTATCCCCTAAGGAAGAAGAGATTCTTTGCTATTTTTGGAATCACGGAGCCATGTTTGTCAAAGACCTTCTTGAATTGATAGACGAGCCTAAGCCGCACTATAATACAATATCAACAATAATACGAACGCTTGAGGAGAAAGGTTACATCGGCTACAATTCTTTCGGCAACACCCACCAATATTATGCAATAGTATCGGAAAGCGAGTATCGAAACAAAAGTCTGAATTTAGTTGTAGACAAATATTTCGGCAACTCGTACAAGCGGGTGGTATCGGCACTCATCGAAGAAGAAAAACTAAGCATAGAAGAGCTTCAGGATTTGATAACACAAGTGAAAAATCAATCTAAAGAGTAAGATCATGGAAGCATACATTTCTTTTCTTATAAAAGCATCCTTAAGTTTAGTGTTGTTCTATATCTGCTACAAAACATTCCTGTCAAACGAAACCTTTTTTCGATTCAACAGGTATGTAATTATATTCGGCATCGTCATATGCTTTGGCATATCCACTTTCAATTTCAACATCGCACCCGATATTACATTCGCCCAAACGGCACAAGATATCAGCACCAACGAGATTACACTCTCAAAAACAACCCCGTTTCCTTGGGGAACAATCATCACAGTCGTTTATTTTATCGGAATGATAATCAACTTTGCTCTTCTCTCCAGATCGCTATTATCGCTGATATACTCTCTCCGTCATCAAGAGAGAATAAAACAAGACGGATTTACTCTCATATTAATGGACAAAGAAATAGCCCCATTCAGTTGGCTTAACTTTATAGTACTATCACACAGCGACTATAAGAATAACAATAAGGAGATTATCACACATGAAAGAGAACATATCAGAAGAAGGCATTCTATAGATATATTATTCGTAGAAGCCGTGTCTCTCTTTTTTTGGTTCAACCCGGTCATCTGGCTACTCAAAAAAGAGCTCAGAGACATACATGAATATCAAGCCGATATGGGAGTCCTCAAATCGGGCATCGACGCAAGCAAGTATCAATTATTATTAATAAAAAAAGCTGTTGGCTCCAGCTCCTACACTCTTGCCAACAGCTTCAACCACAGTAAAATTAAAAAACGTATTACTATGATGTTAAAAAGAAAATCAAACAAGTGGGCCAAAGTCAAACTCGTATGTCTGATTCCGGCCGCATTGGTTCCTGCAATCATTTTTGCACAACCACAAGCAAATCAGCTATTAGCTGAAGTTACCCGAACAACCAAAATTAGTGAATTATTCGATGCCAACAAAACTGGAAACAAATCGATCTACGAATCTACAAATCTGGTTTCAGTGGGACAAACGACTGCAAAAGATTCAATATCTCCGGAGAAGATCCTAAAGTTTAATACACTCATCAATGAAGATGAAGCAAAAAAAACAGTTAAATTTACTCCTCCTGTGATAAAAGGGGATAAAGACAAAGAAAAGAAAGCAACTAAATTTACACCTCCTGTAATAACGGAAAAGGACGTTGATAAAAAAACTATAAAAACTCCTCCCGTAACAACCAACGAGAAGAGCGAAAAAAAGACAACTATCAAATTCACTCCGCCTGTGATAAAAGAAGATAAAGCTGGTAAAAAAGAAATAAAAACTCCTCCCGTAATAGAAGAAAAGAACGTAAACTCTTCGCCAGAGTATAAAGGCACAATCAGTTACGACAAGAAGGAAGCAGACTCTAAAGTTCAGATAGTTGTAGCTGATGTCGTACAATCAAACTCCTACGAATTGACTTCTGATAGCCAATCCTATGAATCCTATGAATTGACATCTGATAGCCAAGAGGGAGCAAAGGTTGATCTCATTGAAGTGGCGGATGTAAAACTTAACGATTAAATATTAAATACCTGAAATGATTAGGGGGAAAGCTTTTCATTCTTTCCCCCTAATTTATTTTTATACGACCAGTACCGAAAGTTCTAATATTTCAGTTTTTGCTCAATGTCTGTTATCTCATCTCGAAATTGCTTATCTACCTCCATCTGCTCTTTCACAGTCTTACACGCATGAAGAACCGTCGCATGATTTTTCTTTCCTATGAGAGCCCCTATCTGCGCAAGCGACATTTCGGTATATTGTTTTGATAAGAACATCGCAACTTGCCTTGCCTGCACTATCTGGCGTTTACGTGATGCTGTATGCAGCAATTCCTGTTTTATATCGTAATACTCACACACGATCAGCTGGATACTGTCTACGGTTATCTTTTTGCGTTCTATCTTCTTTATCGCCTGATCTATAACCCTCTTAGCAAGAGATATGTCAATATCCTTATTGTAGACAAGAGAGTGCGCCATAATAGAAACGATTATACCTTCCAGGTCTCGCACATTATTTGTTACATTCTCGGCAATATATTCAACAACATCCGTCGAAATAGAAAGCCCGTCATGAAGTATCTTATTACTAAGAATCTTATATCTCAATGCCTTCTCCGGACAATCGACTTTAGATGTTAACCCCCAGCGGAAACGAGTTAGCAATCGTTCTTCGATACCAAGCAACTCTGATGGAGCTTTATCGCATGTCAATATCAATTGCTTATTGTTCTGATGCAAATGGTTGAATATATGGAAAAACGTATTTTGAGTTTTTTCAATTCCTGACAATTCGTGAATATCGTCGATAATAAGCACATCTATCCCTTGATAGAAATTGATGAAGTCGTTTGTTGTATTGTGTCTTCCCGCATCAGCATATTGCACTTTAAACAGGTGCGCAGACACATATAAAACTCGTTTTTCAGGATGAACCTCTTTTATTCTATTTCCGATAGCATGGCACAGATGCGTTTTCCCTATTCCCGATGTTCCATGGATAAAGAATGGATTGAAGGCCGTTTTACCCGGATTTTTAGAGATTGTATCTCCTACTGTTCGGGCAAGTTTATTACTCTCTCCTTCTAAGTAGTTATCAAATGTATATTTGCTATTTAGTTGCGAATCGAAATCATTGTCTACAACTTTGTCAAACGGATTAGGTATCTTACCTGTCCCCATTTTTCGTAGAGGATATTTATCGGTAGACACTCTTGCATTGTCTCTGTAATCGACAACCGTATTGGTTGTATTCTCTACCAAGACTCTGTATTGCAATACCGTGTCGGCTCCTATCTCACGATGCAGAGTAACCCTAAGCAAGTCAACGAACTTATCCTCGAGGTACTCATAGAAGAATTGGCTCGGTACTTGTATCGTAAATATACTGCCTTCGTATGATAATGGTACAATAGGCATAAACCAAGTCTTGAATGCCGCTTCGGGTATATTATCTTTAATAACCCTTAAGCAGTTAGACCATAATTTTTGCGTACTTGTATTCATTATTATTTTTCAGTATTAATATTAGTATGATTATACGGGAGCTTTCTGGAGCTTTTCTGATTTCGTTATGTAAAATTCGAGAAAAAATTCGAGAAAAAAAAGTCCTGTTATATTTGCTTTCATCAGAAATGGAATACCCCTCTAATATACAGCATATTAAAGCAATTGTGGAAATTGGCGGCACATAAACTACAATCCATTGTATAACAACAGCTTAACAAGAATGAAACATGCTATGATTTTCTTAAAAAAAATATCTGACAGCACTAAAAATGCTATCAGATACATGGTTCAGGCAAATCGTCTTTTTTATTTTACTATTTATAATTAATCTAAATAGAGCGACTAAAAGACTTTCACATTAATATATTTTTGAGGATTTTCTCGAACATCTTTGAGCAACATTGACATATTGCTAATGGTCATATTGAGGCTATCATACATTTGCCTATCGTTAAGTAATAATCCGATAGAACTTTCATTCGATTTCAGTTTTTCCGTCAAATATTCGACGTTATTAATTGTGGCATCAATTGACTTATGAGTTTCTACGATATTAATATCTTTCAGTTGTTTGGTAAGTCCTGAAACATCATCGGTAATGGTTACCATATTATTTGTGATCGCCGGCAGATCCTTATTCAGGCTTGTCATTGTCTGGTTGAGTGTTTTTGTCGTTTGAGCCAAATCGGATGTAATCAAATTTACATTAGCGATGGTTTTAGTCAGCGACGAATCATTGACTAACGTTTGCAGTCCCGACAGGATAGAGTCTATTTTGGGTAATAAAGCCTCAAACTGAGGAGCGATTTTATCCACAGAATCAAAAACGCCTTTCTTACGATGTCCGAAAATAGTATCACCCGGCACCAAATAGTCTTTGGTAGACTGATTCATATTTACAATCAACGTCGCGCTGCCCAGTGTAGAAACATCCAACTCCATCGTGCTCCCTTTTGTAACATTAATACCATCATGCAGACTTATTGAAGTAATCACTTTCGAAGGATCTTTGGCATCCAAAGCCATAGAATTTAATGTGCCGACATTCAATCCATTCAAAGTAATGGGAGTCGACTGCGCCAACCCTGTAACATCCTCGAAGATGACATAATACACATTGGATGGCTTGAATATATTTACCCCTTTCAGGAAACTGATTCCGAAATAAAGAAGAAATACAGCTACAAGGAAGGATATTCCGATTCTTACTTCTTTTGATATTTTACTATTATTACTCATTTCTTATTTCAAATTATGTATTTATCCCGTTCGTTTGTGATGTAATTATTGTAATCCTTTTTCGTTACTTAATACGCTTCCCATCCTCCAATGTTATGATAAAGGAATCTTTAAATTTAGCTTTAACTTCTTTCAATATTTTCTCCATTTCACTGAGACTTGCCGATGAACCATAAGTGTACTTATACCCATTATCAACATAGTAGCTGACTGGAGCCAAACCTTTAAATTTAGGCGAATTGTCCGGCAAAATTGTTGATGAATACAAAAATTGAACTCGATATTCGATTCCACGGCTTGTCTGAGTTACAACGGTCGGAGGAGTGTTGACCACTGATGTTCCCCCTCTGCTATTTGCTACCGGAGCAAACTCTTCAATAAATGCGCTCTTAAATTTCGCTTTTGCTTCTTTCAGCAATCGCTGCATTTGCACCCGGCTTGTAGACAATCCATAAGTATAAAATAATGTTCCCTTACTGCTTTTGTAATAAGATATCGGGGACAAACCTTTAAACTCTGACGATTTAGCTGAAAGCAATTCTGTCCCGGCGAATATTTGTATACGATACTCGGTCTTATTGCCGGTAGATATTCCATTAAACTCTGTCAAACCTGATGCACTTTCCTCCACTGTAGCTATTGGTTGCGTTGGTAGGTTTACTTTTGTAATTTTCTTTATATCATCTTGCTGAGAAGGTATAGCATCTATTACTCTTGGCTGTTTTTGAACTACTGATGGAGCTTCGATAATATTTTTTCCTCCTTGCCTTTTATCAAAATCACGCTTATACTCTACAAATCCGGAGTATATAGCCGATGCCATAGAGCGTTGTCCATCGGATGTAGACAGAAAACGCGCCTCCTGCGGATTATTTATAAATCCCAATTCGATCAGCACGCTTGGCATACCGGTCTCTCTCAACACCAAAAATCCGGCCTGACGAACTCCTCTATCGGTTCGCTTAGCCACATTCTTAAATCCTTTCTGTACCGATGAGGCAAATTCGAGACTCTGATCGAGAAATTTATTTGTCATAAACTCAAATATGATATTCGATTCGGGTGAGTTCGGATCATAGCCTTCATACTTAGTCGTATAATCGTCTTCTAATAAGATTACAGCATTTTCACGTTTAGCAACAGCTAAGTTTTCTTCGCTTTTTGTCAACCCCAAAATATAAGTATCAGCACCCGACACGCTTGTGGTTTTGGTTGCCGTAGCATTGGTATGTATCGAGATAAACAGATTTGCATTCGCCTTATTTGCTATATCTGCACGTTTGTCCAACGGAACAAAGACATCTGTTTTTCTGGTATATACCACCTTTACTCCTGAGGCATTCTGCTCTATCAATTGACCCAATGCCAATGCGACTTTAAGATTGATTTCCTTTTCACGGTACTTGTCGCGCACTGCGCCACCATCTTTCCCACCATGTCCGGGGTCAATCACGACAACAAACGGAGGGTTTGTTGCAGAAACAATACTGCAACAAGATAGCAGTATCATCGTCAGAGATAAAAACAGGCTTCTTTTCATTCTTTCAGATATAAGAGTGAATGTATAAATATATTATCCTTTATATGCCACCTCGTTAGCTAATTCTTTTCCTGCGAAGAAATCGCCGATATTATCCATCGTTGTGTGGGCAATATTCGACATCGCTTCGTGTGTAAAGAATGCCTGATGTGATGTAACAATCACATTGTTGAACGAAAGCAGGCGAGCCAACACTTCGTCGGTCATGATAGAGTCGGAATAGTCTTCATAGAAGTATGCACTTTCTTCTTCGTATACATCAAGACCGGCATAACCGACTTTACGGCTGACTAAGCCATCGATAAGGTGCTTGGTGTGAATTAGTTTTCCTCGTCCGGTATTAACTATCATCACTCCGTCTTTCATTTTCGCAATTGATTTATCGCATATCAAATATTCAGTTTCCTTTGTCAACGGGCAATGCAATGTTATCACATCGGCTCTCGCGTACAATTCGTCTAACGAGACGTACTCTATATTTTCGCGTTCCGCAAATGCTTTGTCGGGATACAGATCATAAGCAAGAATATTCATGCCTAATCCTTTCAGCACTCCGATTACGGTTTTCCCTATCTTTCCTGTTCCCACAACACCTACCGTTTTTTGATACATATCAAATCCTTGGAATCCGTTCAGCGAGAAGTTGCCGTCTCTTGTACGCAAAAAAGCTCTATGCACTTTTCTGTTGAGACAAAGCATCAAAGCCAACGTATGTTCTGCTATTGCGTGAGGAGAATATTCCGGCACACGCACAACCTTGATCTTTCCGGATGCAGCTTTCAAATCCACATTATTAAATCCGGCACATCTCAAAGCTATAAGCTTCACTCCGTACGAGCACAATCGGTCTATAACCTCTGTGTCAACAACAGCATTCACAAATATACAAACCGCATCTGCCCCTGTTGCTAATATAACATTGTTTTTATCAAGATGTTCTTTGAAATAGGATAATGTAAATCCATATTTTTTATTGACCTCATTAAACATATTTATGTCATAAGGCTTGGCATCGAACACCGCTATTTTGAATGACATGACGTTTATATCTTTTATGTTGTTTAACACCTTATTAATATCTACAAATGTAATTAAAAAAACACGTATACTCAAATTGAGTAAGCCTATTTATACTACATCTTTCACACACAAAAAGAGACCCATTGTTCTGAGCCTCTTTCCGTATTTATATTATTTCGCAAAACTAACCGACCGGGTTTCCCTGATCACCGTAATCTTCACTTGCCCCGGATAGGTCATTTCATCTTGAATCCGCTTAGCAATATCAGTCGACAGTTTTTCTGTTTCTACGTCACTTACCTTGTCTGCACCAACAATTACGCGCAATTCTCTACC
>CALNCC010000033.1 GCA_937875275.1 uncultured Dysgonomonas sp.
ATTTTCTTTGAATCCTGATACATGCAATGCTACTTGTGGAAATGTTTTGCCGGGAATCAGATTGTCAATCTTATCGGTAGCTTTGGTTAGTTCTTCTTCATAGCTGCCTATGTCCGAGAATTTTTGGAGAGTATTGTTATATATACCTTGCAGTGCCGGATGCGAAAAATATTGGCACATATCATTAAAAAATGTTGCAGAGTCGCTTTCAGTTGTTTTGTTGAATGTTGTTCGCCCAAAGGCAGACAGTAAATATGGGTATTTACTTTTCAGGGAGCTTTCTTTCTGCTTGTCGGGTTGTGAGATGTATTGATATATATCTTTATCGAAACGGGCAATTGTAGTCCCCTTCGGCGTGCCGGCATTCAGACTTATGTTGAAACTGAATAAGGCTATCGTTACGACGAATATGTATATTGTTCCTTTCATAAAATTAAGATAAGTGCTATTTGTCGGAGTTACTAAATTACGTACTTTTGTCTGATATAAGCAACACAAATGTACGATTACTAATTTACTAAACGAGTAAAGTGATCGTATATTTTAGACCTATTGGTATGATGTCCGTTATTATTCATCTTGTAAACAAGGTATGGAATATAAACGGGAAGATAAGAAAAACAGAATACATATAAGGCTTAGCGAAAGCCTTTTGTTGTATATAATAGAATTTGAATGGCTATAATTTTAGGAATCGAATCTTCGTGCGACGATACGGCTGCGGCAGTAATCAGAGACGGCGTTCTTTTGTCGAATATCATTTCGTCACAAAAAGTACATGAAGCATATGGTGGTGTTGTGCCCGAACTTGCATCGCGTGCACATCAACAAAATATAATACCGGTGGTAGATCAGGCATTGAAAAAAGCAGGAGTAGATAAAAAAGATTTATCTGCAATAGCCTTCACCCGTGGTCCGGGATTGATGGGCTCGCTCTTGGTGGGTGCGTCTTTTGCCAAAGGGTTGTCTTCGTCATTAGATATTCCGATGGTTGATGTCAACCATTTGCAGGCTCATGTGCTGGCTCACTTTATCAAAGAAACGGAGGATGATAACAGTCAACCTCAATTCCCATTCCTGTGCTTGTTGGTGTCGGGGGGTAACTCACAGATTATCCTTGTTCGTTCGCATAAGGATATGGAAATCGTGGGGCAGACCATTGATGATGCTGCGGGAGAAGCCTTTGATAAATGTGCAAAGGTAATGGGCTTGGCATATCCCGGAGGTCCGATTGTGGATAGATTGGCAAAAGAGGGAAACCCGACAAAGTTTAAATTGAATAAGCCTCATATTCCCGATTATAATTACAGTTTCAGTGGATTGAAAACTTCCTTTTTGTATTTGCTGAGAGATGAATTGAAGGAAGATACTGACTTTGTGGAGAAGAATAAAGCCGATCTGTGTGCATCGCTGCAAAAGACGATAATAGATATTTTGATGGACAAACTGCGTAAGGCAAGCAAAGATTTGGGAATAAAAGAAGTTGCTGTAGCCGGTGGGGTTTCTGCCAATTCGGGATTAAGAGCCGCCTTTCAGGATCATGCCAACCGATATGGATGGAAGATACATATTCCTCCGTTCGGATACACGACAGACAATGCCGCTATGGTAGCTATTTCGGGGTATTATAAATATCTCGATGGCGAGTTTTGTGCTATGGATGTTGCTCCTTTCTCAAGGGTGGTGGTGTGAGTGTCTTAGTCTTTTGCAGATTCACGTCTGAGATCAGAGATACTTGTAAACTCGACGGTGTATTCTGAGATATCTTCGATGAACGTATATTTTTTGAGCTTACGTTTGATGTTTTCGATGTTGGGCGAAGGATCTACGATTTGCGCATAGTATGTTTTTTGTTCTTTTACCGTTATGTCTTTTGACTCAACTCCGGCTTGTTCTAATACTTTTTTTATTTTTTCAAAATCACTTCCTTGTTCAAGTTTGAGTGTGATAGAACCGCCGTGTGTGGTATAATTCCCAGCTTTTCCTATAGAGATGTAGTTGATTGCATATCTTGTTATTACGGTGGCTACACTCTCAACTTTGTTTGCCAATTCATCAAATTCAGCCATTGATTTCTTTTTGTTTGCTTTGGCTGCATTTTTCCACATTTCATCATTTGCATTCTGTCCCACATAGGTGTCTGTTCTGTGCCATATATATACAGAAGGGTAACTCATTGATTCCCCACTGAGAAAGAACAGTTTGACTCCATCACTTTCAAGCTTTTCCCTCACATCTTTAGGGGATATAGAAACCGGGATTTTTAGATTATATATGTAGTGCGTCGGTGCTGTTTCGAGTTGTTTGATGTAATACAGCCATCTCTTTTTTGTTTCCTCAGGCTTGTAGTCGAATATATCAGATTCTTCGTTGACCATTTGTTTAGCTAACAACTTACCCGACTTAGACCAAAACCAAGATGCATAATTGTATCCACAAGTGTGACAGATGTTACGTTTAGCAAGGAAAAGTCCTGCATCATGTTTTATTACACTCTTGTTCGATATCAGTATAGCTGCGTTGGGTTTGGCTATTTCGGGAGGAAAGGTAAAGGCATTCATAATCAATTCGTATCGTACATCATCGCTAATCTTTCCGGGCTGTGAAGGTACATCCTTTATTGATATTAACTCTGAGTTTATACTATCATCAACGCTCTTCGAGTTAGACGGTTGTACCGCAATCTGCCCTTCGGCGAATGACAGACAAGCGAATGTTAACACTGCAAAGAAAGTTATACAAATTGTTCTTTTCATAGTCGGAAGGTTTTATTTCCTCTCTAAAAGTAACACAACCTATTGATGTTTTAGCAATATATTTGTTTAATCTATTACTAAAACAGAATTATAGGAGACCATTAAAAACCAAAATTAGCTATTCAGTCGAACCCATGTTGATCCCATCAAACGACATAGCGCCCAATATCGCTATTGGGATCGAGAACGGTAAAGTCTAAGCCATATTCTATCATTCGAGACAGCAATTTGTCATAGTCTGCAATTGATTCTAATTCGATACCAACTAATGCCGGACCACTTTCCTTCTCATTTTTCTTCATATATTCGAAACGAACAATATCATCTTTCTCTCCTAAGACTTTATTCACGAAGTCCTTCAAGGCATTAGCTCGTTGTGGAAAGCGAATAATGAAATAGTGTTTCAGGTTTTCAAAGATCAAAGATCGTTCTTTTATTTCCTGCATCCGATCTATATCGTTATTACTTCCACTGACTATACACACAACATTTTTGTTTCGTATCTCCCGTGCATAATGGTTTAAAGCTGATATGCCTAATGCTCCAGCAGGTTCTACTACAATTGCATTTTCGTTGTATAGTTTGAGTATTGTCGAACACGCTTCTCCCTCGGGTACGAGACAGATGTCGTCTACAACTTCTTTACATATCGTATAAGTCAGATCTCCGGTTCTTTTCACGGCTGCTCCGTCCACAAACTTATCAATCTGGGCTAAAGTAACAGGACCTTCGGCGTCAAAAGCAGCTTTGAGGCTCGCAGCTCCGGCGGGTTCTACGGCTATTATTTTCGTATGAGGCGAGAAATCTTTTATATATGCACCTATCCCAGAGCACAAACCGCCACCACCGACGGGTACAAATATATAATCGATTGGCGTTGGCAATTGGGACAATATCTCTTTTGCGATAGTTCCCTGTCCTTCAATAATTCGAGAATCATCAAATGGCGGAATGAATGTCATTTCATGCTCTTGTGTATATTTCTTTGCGGCATCGGCACAGTCATCAAATGTATCTCCGATCAAAATAACCTCAATATAGCTTCCGCCAAACATTTTGGTTTGTTTAATCTTTTGTCGTGGAGTGATAGATGGCATAAAGATAACTCCCTTAACGCCAAGTTCGCTACAACTGTACGCAAATCCTTGGGCATGATTTCCAGCACTAGCACAAACCACGCCTTTACTTAATATCGCCCTATCCAGACTTCTTATCATATTGTATGCCCCTCTCAATTTATATGAGCGAACAATCTGCAAATCCTCTCTTTTAAGATAGATATTTGCTTCAAAATACTTAGAAAGAGTATTTATCAATTGAAGAGGCGTTTCTTTAACGATTCCACTTAATCTTTCTTGAGCCTTTTCTATATTCAAATCAAATTTCCGGCAAACTTTATTCTCCGACATTTCTACAATTTTCCTTTTTTGTCAAACAAATTCTAAACAAGTGCAAATGTACAAAAGAATCGTTGTTTATGGATTCTTATTGGTTTACTATTTTCACACTATTGATTGGAATTCGGATGAGTTTTTCTATCCCCCCATATACAAAACAAAAGCACCGACTATCTATTCTGATAATCGGTGCTTGTTCTCGCTTGCGCTG
>CALNCC010000034.1 GCA_937875275.1 uncultured Dysgonomonas sp.
GAAAGAAATCGGTACTGTGTGCGGGATTGAGAAACGATTAAGCTTCCACCTAGCACGTCACACATTTGCGAGTACAACCACTTTAGCTAAAGGTGTTTCTATTGAAGCTGTGTCTAAAATGCTAGGGCACACGAATATTCGTACAACTCAAATTTATGCGCGAGTTACCGAAAACCTGATAAGTAACGAAATGAACACACTTTCGACCAAATTGAAAGCCAATAATATTCAATTATCAAAAGCTAAATAAATATAGAGGAATATAAAACCATCAAAAATAATCATATGGAAACAGGATATATAAAATTCACAGATATAGATACCAACAAACCGACCATTGAAGTGAAAATCGTTGATGGTACAGTTTGGATGACAGTAAACGAGATTGCTAATTTGTTTGGGGTATATTCCCCAACAATAAGTAAACATCTCAAAAATATTTTCAAGTATAATTTATTGAGAGAAAGTGATGTTACGAAAGAATATAGATATACGAAAGATGGCGGAGAGTATATTCGTACATATTACAACCTTGAAACAATTATATTTTTGAGTTTTCATATTCAATCACTTTATACCAACTGTTTTCGAAAATGGGTCTTGAATGCTTTTCAGGAATATCGTCAAAAACAGAAAAGCCATGAAGTTATTGTGATATTCAATACAAGTACAAAACAACATTCACTTAAAACATTGAATTAATATGGAATTAGAAGTAATACAGAATCGAATATATGAAATAAGGGGATATAAAGTTATCCTTGATAAGGATTTAGCTGAACTATATGAAGTAACAACTAGCAACTTGAATAAGGCTGTAAAACGGAATCTTGATCGTTTTCCCGAAGATTTTATGTTCCAATTGAATAATAAAGAATTTGACTTGATATTCCAAAATGGAACATCAAGTTGGGGAGGAACAAGAAAGCTACCTTATGCTTTTACAGAACATGGAATTGCAATGTTAGCAGGATTATTAAATAGTCAGAAAGCAATTTCTGTTAATATCCAAATAGTCAGAGCTTTTATTATGCTTCGTCAATATGCTTTGGGGTATGCTGAGCTAAATCAAAAATTAGAAAACTTCATGTTAGAAACGAATCTGCAATTCAATGATATTTACCAAGCATTAACAGAATTAGCCAGTCAGAAGGGACAAGATACAAAATCAAGGAAAAGGGTTGGTTATGTAAGAGATGAATAGACATTATAGTTTCGACTTAATTAATGGGGTAAAAGTATTCTTTTACCCTTTTTTATGCCGTCACTTTTTATCATCTGATAACAAAGGTCTATTTCAAGAATAAAACGCCAATATCAAGCCTTTCAGGTTTTATCGGCAATCTCCACCCGTTGGGTAGTATTCCCTCAAAAATATGGTCTATTTTATTCTTTTCACAGGGAAGGTGTTTATCAGTTGAAAAAAGAAATAATATTCAATGAAGTTGTAGATATATACTTCATTCAGCCACTCACCCATTACTGAACTATAATATTCAACCTGTAATTTATTTGTTCCTTTCTTGATGAGTTATGTCTTGACCTCATGACTTAGTGAAGTCATTCATTCATGAAGCCATGAAGTCAGTATTTATTGGTTGGGTATCAGTCAAGAGCTAACTTATTCACTACATACTTCATAGCTGAAGTAAATACATCAATAATTAGTGAATATTTTAATGAATAAATCCAGTTATGAATTCACAAAAAGGGATGTCAGGATAGCCAAGAAAATTAACTGTCATCCAATGACATCTGCTGTCACCATTTGTCTGAAAACCTCATCATAACCTTTCAATTAACAGACGCTACCTTTGTCGTGTAATGATAATCTCTCAAATAAACTTTAAGGCAATCCATCGGAGGATGGATTTTGGTATTCGTCAGAATACAGCAAGGTATGTTTTGAAGCACTTGAAATAAATTTCCGTGCCTCAAAACCCTTGCCCTTTCAGGGGGAGAAAATCACTCCGAAGTCGTAATTTTTATGTATTAAATCTTTTAGTCGTTATGGAAACAAATAATCAATCAGGTAGAAGAAAGGGTGGTCGCAATCTCAAGAATGATCCGGCAATACATCGTTATGTTATCTATTTGAACAACGTTGACAATGCACGTTTTCTTGCTTTATACGATAAGTCATGCATGAGTGTTAGGCTTTGCGAAGGGTTCCGTCTATTTTTTCATAAGCGAACTTTACCACGCCCTTAGACATTTCCCGTTTTAGTCGATACAACGCCCACGCTTTGGCTAGGCATACAGCAAATGTTTTCCCCGTTTTTTTTACCATTTCCCACGCTTGGCGGAATACCTTTGTTCTGAATGTGTAATTAGTCGTTTTCATAATCCGTATATTTATTGGTCTTAATATCTATCGAACATAATCATATCTCTATAAGCCTTTTCCTCTGCTATCTCCTCGTCTGTTATTTCAGATACGGAGTCTTGCCAATAGTCTAAAATGTATTGTAATGCTTCCGCTTTGCTCTCTACGTTATAGAAGTCTATAGCCTCGATTTCTGTCATAGCTCCGTAAGCTATTAACTCCTCTTCTAGTGTTTGAAAATTTAACGTTATCATTACATATTTCGTTTAACCCAACTATGATTCATCACAATGGACGTAGCATTGAACATTACAGACCTAAAGGCTCTTATTATCAATCGTCAAAAAAAAGGAACATAGACCTGGTTATTATTGGTTATCCTATAGTTTACAAAATCTTTTTCTTGCTTGTATTACCTGTAATACAAATAAAGGAAGTTATTTTCCTCTATTGCTCCACACTTCACGATGTATGAGCCACATTGGTGATATTAGTAAAGAAGACCCGCTTATTATTAACCCAGCAGAGATGGAGCCCAATAACCACATCTATTTTGTTAAAGAAGTTATTAGAGCTAAAACGAAGAAAGGAAAAATAACAATAAAACACCTTGATTTGAATAGACAATCATTAATTGAAGACAGAAAAAAAACTCTTGAAAGTTTAACTCTTTTAAAAAGAGGGATAACAAGATTGAGTGGACAGAAAAAAATAAAAGCTGGTCTAAATTTATCTTTAAGACTATCAGAGGCTAAAGGAGGAAAAGGAGCATTCTCAAAAATGATTGTTGATAATTTTAACTTGTAAACACATAGTCTGTGTTTTTCTGGTTTTGCTTCTTTTTTCGCACAGGCTCATGAAAAGAAGCGGACAATAATACCTTACTGCTCGTTAATTCGGAGTTTAGAAATATGCCAGATGTTACTATAATTTGTGCCGATTAGGTTAAATATGCCACCTTCGCAACAATCTTGAACAAATTTCTTGGCTTCCAAAATTGATTTGAATTCTCCCAATTTTCGGAAGCCAACAAATAAGATGTAAATATTTTCTTTCATTATGCTACTAATCTGTTTTCAATGAGCGATATATTTTGTTCTACAAGTTGAATTATCTTGTTGTGGTGCTTGGTATTCTTATTACATACTCCACGGCTTTGGATAACTTTGAGTTGAGATATAGATACCTCAATTGTTTCGATGCGTTTGCCGTCAATACAAGCCGAAAGTATCAGCGAATCGGCTTTACAACGTTGGATGAATACAGATGAGGCAGTCGAACCTGTTGAGCCTACTCTGACTGTTTTGGATGCAGCCTAAAAATGCTGAAATTATACGCCCCCTTTGCCAACCAATTTTATATAGAAAGGGAAGAACCCTAAAAAATGCCCCATCAAATCGAGGGGACACTTTTAGGGTTCATTTTTTACATCTTGGTTGAAAACGTTAAGTTTATATCTTCAACACATCATCCCGAACAGATTGAGATTACTCCCACTCGATGGTTGCAGGTGGCTTAGACGAGATGTCGTAGACAACGCGGTTTACACCTTTCACCTTGTTGATTATTTCGTTCGACACCTTAGCCAAAAAATCGTACGGAAGGTGTGCCCAATCGGCTGTCATGGCGTCGGTAGATGTTACTGCGCGCAACACGACAGTGTTTTCGTATGTGCGTTCATCGCCCATTACTCCTACCGATTTGATGGGGAGAAGTATTGTGCCTGCCTGCCATACCTGATCATATAGTTTGTATTCACGAAGCATTCCGATATAAATATCATCCGCATTCTGAAGCACCTCTACCTTCTGTGCTGTAATATCGCCCAGAATACGTATTCCCAGTCCCGGTCCCGGGAACGGATGTCTCTTGATCAGATGATCTTGCATACCTAACTCTAACCCTACACGACGCACTTCGTCTTTGAATAGCAGACGAAGCGGCTCTACAAGCTTGAGCTTCATTGTTTCGGGAAGCCCACCCACATTATGATGCGATTTGATCACATGTCCTGTTATAGACAGAGACTCGATGATGTCGGGATAGATAGTTCCTTGCCCCAACCATTTTATATCTTTCAGTTTGTGCGCTTCTTCGTCGAAAACGTCGATAAAGCCTTTACCTATGATTTTGCGTTTTGTTTCAGGATCGGTTACCCCGGCCAAGGCGTTGTAGAAGCGATCTTTTGCATTCACTCCGATAACGTTCAACCCGAGATGTTCGTAATCTTTCAATACGTTCTCAAACTCATTTTTGCGAAGCAATCCATGATCTACGAATACACAGGTAAGGTTTTTGCCGATTGCACGGTTCAGCAACACGGCAGTAACCGAAGAATCAACCCCTCCGGATAGTGCTAATATTACCTTATCATCGCCAATAGTCTTTTTCAGATCAGCAACCGTAGCTTCGATAAATGATGCCGGCGACCAGTCTCTCTTGCATTCGCAAATGTTGAGAAAGTTGCTTAGCATACGTGTCCCATCGAGCGTATGGGTAACTTCGGGATGAAATTGCACGCCCCATGTCTGCTCTCCGTCTACTTTATATGCTCCCACCTTTACGTCAGAGGTGCTGGCTATTATTTCGAACTCTTCGGGCAACACTGTTATGGTGTCCCCGTGAGACATCCAAACCTGAGATCCGATGCCGATGCCGTCAAACAGAGGATCAGTAGTATCGATCTCCGATAGATTGGCTCTTCCGTATTCCCTCGAATTTCCTTTTTCCACTTTTCCCGCAGATGAATATGCGAGGTATTGAGCGCCGTAACAAATTCCTAATACAGGATATTTCTTTCTGATCTGATCGAGTGCCGGCTTGAAAGCATCAGCATCGTTCACTGAGAAAGGACTTCCCGACAGGATAACTCCTTTTACTGATTCGTCTCCGAACGGAAATTTGTTGTAAGGCACTATTTCGCAGTACGTATTCAGTTCTCTTACCCGTCTTCCGATAAGCTGGGTAGTCTGAGAGCCAAAATCAAGGATAATGATTTTTTCGTGCATATAATTAATAAGTTGGATATATTTATTTTGAACGACAAAGATAAGTCATTTTTTACTTAATTGTGGTCTCAAAACCCCTATTTATGTTGTTCGAATTGTTGGGCGGTTTTCAAAACGTTTCTCACATAAGCGATTGTTTCCGACCCTCTGAAGTATCCCGACCGGCAAACAGGATCGTTATAGTATTCCGGATTCCTCTTCATTAGCACAAATTCCTGAACACTCTCCCAAGTCTGCGGATTGCCCCCATATTTTTGAGCCAGTCGGCGAGCATCGTCGATGTGTCCGTTGCCACCGTTATAGGCTGCCAGCACAAAGAGCATTCGCTCTGTCGGGTCTGTTACGTCCGTATATATGTCTTCCAGCTTCGCCAAAAGGCGTGTCGCTGCACCGATACTCAGATCGGGGTTCATTCGTTCTTCGCTTGTTATGCCATATATCTTGGCGGTGCGAGGCATCAGACCCATGATTCCGGCAGCACCGGCCCACGACCTCAGATTGTTGATGAAGCGCGATTCGTGGTAAGATATTGCGGCAAGCATTTGCCAAGTGTAATTTTTACCTTCTGCGTGTTTCCGGAACAATTCATCGTAAGGCGATATGTGCCCGCGAGGAACTCCTGCCGGAATTTCGTAATTGCCACTGAAAGGACGTTTGCTTAGCTCAAAATACTTTTTCATCGCACCTTTAAACACCGGAGCATTTGTTTTTGCTTGCGCCCATTCATCGAGTGCTTTTGCCAAAGATGGCGAGCCTTTGCGCACTGCCCAAAAAGATCGCTGGTCGAAGCTGATAGGCAAGCTGATGTTGATGTTGTTGTAATATGTTTTGTTCAGTCTGGCGATATAATTGTCGGTTATCGTATAGCTGATTTCTCCTTGTGCTACTTTCTCTATCAGGTCTTCGGTCGTAACCGAATCTTGTTCGATAGTCTTTATCGTGATTCCTCCGCCAATTTCGTCATTATAGTTATTAAGCCTTTGTTGGTATTTGCTGCCGGCTATCGTGTAGACTGTTTTCCCGATGAGTTGGGAAACATCCGACAATATCGTGTCCCCTTTATTTGCTCGCTGCACCAACACCTGATGAGAGATAAGCTCTGTTCCGCAATAAGAGATGGAGTCTTTCAGTTCGTTAAGGTATGGAACCGGATATGCGATCAGATCGCCTTCGCCACGGTGCAACATGTCGAGCAGCAGAGATACATTAGGTGCTATTTTCACGTCCAACGTAAGCCCATGCTGTAAGCAAAAATCTTCTGCCAAATCGTAATGGTAGCCCATTGCTTCGTCTTTGTACAGAAAATAGGAAGTGGAAGAACTCAACGTCAGAATCGTAAGTCTTCCACTATCTTTTAATAATTGAAAATCATCGACAACAGCACTATCCACTATTTCGTGCCGATTGCGAGAGCATCCGAATGCGAATACCACCACCAGCAAGAACACGAGAACAGATATGCTGCTACGCCTCGTCATCGGTTCAGAAGAGAGGCTTTTGAGAAATGATTTCTTCTACCTTTCGGTTATATTCTTTGATTATGTCTGCCACAACATCGCCGGCAGACGGAAGGTCTTCGATGTATGAACTGATCTGTCCGATCTCAAGTTCGCCTTCTACAAGATCGCCTTCAAAGATCCCTTTCTTAGATCGTCCACGTCCTAATATTTCTCTCAATTCATCAACAGAAGCCCCCTTGTCTTCTGCACCTTGAACCTTCTCGTAAAATTCGTTTTTGATGAGACGGGTCGGGCTCAGTTTTTTCAGAGATAGCACCGTGTCGCCCTCTTTCAATGCGATACATTTTTGTTTAAATGCATCGGCAGCAGAACTTTCCAGAGTAAGGGCAAATCGTGTTCCGATCTGCACACCTTCTGCGCCTAACGCAAAAGCAGCCAACATGCCGCTGCCGCTGCCGATACCTCCGGCAGCAATGAGGGGCACCGACAATGTTTTCTTCACTTGTGGAATCAGCACCATCGTTGCAGTCTCTTCCCGCCCGTTGTGTCCTCCGGCTTCGAATCCTTCGGCAACAACCGCATCTACTCCGGCTTCTTCACATTTCATCGCAAATTTTGAACTCGAAACTACGTGAGCAACTTTTATTCCTTGTTCCTGCAATTTCTTTGTCCATGTCTTTGGGTTACCTGCCGATGTGAATACGACTTTCACTCCTTCCGAGATGATTATATCCATTATCGATTCTATCTCAGGATACATCAATGGCACATTCACGCCAAACGGTTTATCTGTCGCCGCTTTACACTTCTGAATGTGAAGACGCAGTGTGTCAGGGTGCATCGACCCTGCTCCGATAAGCCCCAATCCTCCGGCATTGCTTACGGCTGCGGCAAGTTCCCAACCGCTACACCAAACCATTCCGCCCGATATGATCGGATATTTTATACCAAATAGTGTTGTTATTCTATTCATAATGTATGAGTCTTATTTTATCTGTTTATTTCTCTTAATTTTATTTTAGTGAGCACCTGCTTTGTATTCAACGGAAAATCGGCATCCATCATCCAAGCATAAAAACTCGGTTCGTTCTTCAATATCTCCGCAACAGAACGCCCTTTGTGTTTTCCGAAGTTGAATACCTCAACTCCGTTTTCATCGAGGATAATACGTCCTGCAAGGTCTACATTGTTGTTGTATGCGGCAAACTCCTTCGACAGTTTTTCCATATCATTCTCCAGATCGGGATACTTGTCGAGCTGAGCTTTCAGCACCTCGTATGTGGCTTTCGTGTCAGCCTCAGCCGAGTGGGCGTCAGTAAGCTCTTTGTCGCAATAGTATCGGTATGCCGCTTCAAGGGTTCTCGGTTCTTTGCGATGGAATATGACCTGCACATCTATCATCTTTCTCTTGCTGAAATCGACATCGACACCGGCTCTCAAAAACTCTTCGACGAGTAGCGGGATATCGAACCGGCTGGAGTTAAACCCTGCCAAGTCGCATCCTTCCATCTGGTCGGCAAGCGATCTTGCTATCTGCTTGAATGTCGGGCAATCTTTCACATCATCGTCCGATATACCATGTATAGCCGTTGATGCAGGAGGGATCGGCATTCCGGGATTGATGCGTTTTGTTTTCACCTCTTCTTTTCCGTTAGGATGTACCTTCAGATAGGAAATCTCGACAATACGATCTTTCGCCGTGTCGGTTCCTGTCGTTTCAAGGTCGAAAAATATTAGAGGGTTTTTAAGATTCAATTTCATAATTCGTTTTTTCAACAATTAAAAAAAGGCTTCATCAAATTGCCTGTTTAAGGAAAATGACAAAGCCTATATATTACTAAAGATTATTCTCGTTTTCCTTCGATCAGTCGTTCAACATCATAGGCATCAACAACATCAGCAAGTCTTCATCTTCTTCGTTTTCGGAAGGAAGAATCAATCCGGCGCGCGAAGGATCAGACAACTCGAGCGAGATATCTGCCGATGGTATGTTGTTCAATATTTCGATGAGGAAGTTAGACTTGAACCCTATATTCATCGGTGTGCCTGTATATTGGCAAGGAATCGTCTCTTCGGCTGCCGTAGAGAAATCAATATCTTGCGCCGATATCATTATTTTTTGCTCCGACAATTGCAACTTCACAAGATTGCTCGCCTGATTAGAAAATACTGAAACTCGCTTCAGGGCATTGACGAAAGCCAACCTGTCTAAAGTAACCTTGTTGGGGTTGTCTTGTGGAATTACCGAATTGTAGTTCGGATAACGCCCTTCTATGAAACGGCATATCATTGTATAGCCCGACATCTTGATGTATGCGTTGTTTTCATCAAACTTCACCTCTACGGTTTCAGATTCTTTCGGAAGAATTGTTCTCAGTAGATTAGCCGGTTTTTTTGGCAAGATGAATGATGCTCTTTCGTCGCCTTTTACAGTCAGCGTTTTTTCACGCACAAGCTTATGCCCATCCGATGCAACAAACGTAAGGTCGTCTGTTGTGATGTCGAAATATATACCATTCATCACAGGGCGCAACTCATCATCGGCACTGGCAAATAGCGTACGGTTGATTCCTGTATAAAGCACCTGAGGTTCTATTTGCAGCGATACGGCAGATTCTTTCAGTTCTTTTGGTTGCGGATAGTCGTCTCCGCTTTGTCCTATGAAATTGTATTTACCGTTGTGGAAATAGATGAAGATCTCAAGATTCTCGTCATTTATGTCGAAGGTCAATGGTTGTTCGGGAAGCTCCTTCAATGGGTCTAACAGGTTGCGGGCGTTGATTGCCAATCGTCCTTTGCCCTCTGTGTCGCTCACATCAACAGATGTCGTCAATCGGGTTTCCGAATCGGCTGCCGTAAGAGACAGCTTGTCTCCGTCCAGCTCCAGCAAGAAACAATCTAATATGGGTAACGTGTTCTTTGAGTTTATAACTTTACTTATTGCTTGTAAATGACTCAACAAGGCTGTACTGGAAACAACAAATTTCATATGATTCTATTTATGCGTTTATTATTAAAATCTATTTAAAAATAGAGAAGTCTATTTTAGCAAAAATAACTATTTTTTTCTGCCCAAACAACAGTCTATTATGTCTTTTGCAACATCTGTTTTTGATTTCAGAGGGAAGTCCGTTTTATTCCCGCTTTCATCGAGAATAGAAACTTTGTTTGTGTCGTGTCGGAATCCCGCACCGGAGTCTTTCAGCGAATTGAGAACGATATAGTCCAATTTTTTCTTTTTCATCTTGCCTATCGCGTTCTCCACCTCGTTGTTGGTCTCCAAGGCAAAGCCGACCATCACTTGCCCCTCTTTTTTTATTTCGCCTAAGGAGGCGGCAATATCTTTGTTCGGAACGAGAGATATCTGCATCTCGTCCGATTTCCTTTTTATTTTCTCTTTGGCTTGCTCTTGTGGTCGGTAGTCGGCTACGGCAGCACAAAGGATGGCTGCATCTACCGTAGGAAATTCGGATATGGAAGCCTGATACATCTCTTCGGCAGACTCTACATCAATGCGCTTAATATTGGGATGAGAGACCGATAACGAAACGGGGCCAGCTATCAAAACCACTTCTGCTCCTCTGTCGGCACATTCTTCGGCTAAGGCAAAGCCCATCTTGCCCGACGAGTAGTTGCCGATGAAACGGACAGGGTCTATTTTTTCATAGGTCGGTCCGACTGTGATCAGTACTTTTTTTTTTGATAGAGAATCTTGTTTCCCGAAAAAGTCCCGTACTCTTTCTACTATCTTTTCGGGTTCTTCCATACGTCCTTTCCCTATCAAGTGACTTGCCAGCTCGCCGGCAGCCGGCTCGATAATTATATTTCCGTACGATTTCAATATCTCAATATTCCGGGTCGTAGACGGATGAGCAAACATATCTAAGTCCATAGCCGGAGCAACCATAACGGCTGCCTTCATCGACAGGTAGGTTGTGATCAGCATATTGTCGGCGATGCCGTTTGCCATTTTGCCAAGAGTTGCAGCAGTAGCGGGAGCGATGAGCATCAGATCTGCCCACAACCCCAAATCGACGTGGCTGTGCCATGTGCCGTCATTGGCAGTGAAAAATTCACTCACTACGGGTTTGCCGGTAAGTGCCGACAGCGTAACGGGAGTTATAAATTCCTTCCCCGAGGGGGTTATTACAACCTGAACCTCTGCTCCTTCTCTGATCAGCAAACGAGCCAGCGATGCCGCTTTGTATGCTGCGATACTACCCGTGATTCCTAAAACGATATGCTTCCCTTTTATTGACATAACAATCTAAATACGATCAAAATTATTAGCAAATATACGATATTAATGCGAATACGATATAGAATAGCAAGAGTTATCGTTGGCAACAAGGGTGCTTTTTCCTCGATCTGTGAAAGCGAGTTCCCACTCTATTGACAAATGCTCTTAAATGTAATGCATGAACGGTAGAAGTCTCAAAATGAATTGTTAGCCATCTGCCACGTAAGCAGATATCCGGCTTTCGTTATTTCGGTCAGAAGCCCCCAAGCAATTTTATCTGTCTCGTCTGATGGTTGATGATAATCGGGATGAAGTCCGGTCATGAACCACATAACAGGGATGTTTTTTTTGATGAATGGCGCATAATCGCTATTTCCATATTGTGTTATTGTAGGTATGTACACGGGAGAGATGCCCAATCGGTGTTTCTCAATATTGTTTTCCAACCATTCGTGAAATATAGGATGAGAAGCCGAGTAGGTGTACTCGACATGCTGAGGTTTATCCTTTTGGGTAATGCGACCAATCATGTCGAAGTTGAGATAGCTTTTTACCTGAGCGAGATTGCTCCACGTATTTACAAAATACTGAGAGCCTAACAGTCCAAACTCTTCTCCATCCCATAATGCAAAAATGATGGTGCGCAACGGCTTCTTGCCACTTGCCTTAAAAGCCTTCGCTATTTGTAATACGGCAGAGACTCCCGAAGCATTATCGTCGGCCCCGTTGAAGATTGTATCTCCCGATAATGATCCGTTAACGCCTTCGTGGTCGAAGTGTGCGCCTACAACAACATATTCGTCCGCCTTTTCTCCTTCTATGTATCCGCAGACATTGCGCATTCCCAACTTTATATATTCATCGCTTTTCTTGTACGCATCCACTCGTTCCGGATCAACAGTATATCTCGTATGCTCGCCCCACTTGAGGCTATATGCCTCGAATGGCATGAAATACGAATCGTCGAACAGGGGTTTCAATCCCATATCCCGAAAAACAGATTTGAGATATTCGGAAGCGACAAAACTACTGTTTTCTCCCGCCTTTCGCCCTTGCATGGCATCGCTGGCAAGAAATTCGATATACGTTTCGGCACTTGCTGCATCAATTGTTTTCAGCCCTTCTTTTACGCCTTTCTGTGCAGGCAAATGGGGTGCGAAAATACAAATGGATAGAAAAATATAGAACAGAGTTTTCATCGCTGAGGTTGTTTTTGGTATCTGGTGCAAGGTATGGTATTTTTATCGAAACAAAAAGGAAACCCGTAATTGAGCTTCCTTGTTTATACTATTTCAATCCGTTACAGATCACTTTTTTCTTTTTCGGCGAGCCTTGCTCTTTTGAAAGTAAAGATAATATCCGGTAATGGGTAAGCTGGCTCCGACTAAGGCAAATAAGCAAGTGAAGATTTTAGACCAGATGCCCCAATAGTCTCCAACATGCAGGCTATACACCCACGCCCAAACGCGAGCTGTTTTTTCCTGATCCTGAAAAAGCATCCTTTTTGTAATCTCTCCGGTTTCATTGTCGAAAGCGTAGCTGTCGCTGTTGCGAGACAAGAATGCCTTTTTGGAGTGTACCGTTGCCGTACCTTTGCCTATCTGTATATATTCAAAGTCGGGGTTTTCTTGTTTGACGGTTTCGTACACGCCTTGCCATGCCGACATATTTATGGTCTTAGGTTCGGAGGATTTCCCTTGACCCCTGCCGCCTCCGCCACCACGAGCAGCTCCATGCCCTCCACCCGAAGTGTTGGCTACTTCTGCGCCAAAGAGAGAGAATACTCCGTTGCGATACCATTCGAAGGACCACATCATACCGGTCAATGCACAGATGAGAAGTACGAGGCAGGCGTACATGCCTAACACATCGTGTAGATCCTTCATCAATCGCTTCTTCCCCTTATTGTATTGTATCTTAAATCGGCTCTTGCCCCACTGACGAGGCATCCATATGAAAAATCCGCTAATCAATATTATCGTAAAGAGTAATGTCGATATGCCGATTGTATATTTGCCCCATGTTCGGCTGCCATCCATCAGCCAACGATGCAAGGTCATAACCTTGAAGAAAAATGATTCTTGTGTTTTATGGATTCCTGTAACTTCGCCCACATGGGGATCGGCAAATGCTGACACACGAAAACCATTTGCCAGTCCTAACCGATATGTCCTGCTATCGTCAGCGTATATGGTAACCGATGAAACTGTATTGTCTTCCAATTGGGTATTCGCTTTGTCTGCAATGTCCTGTATCGACAATCGCTGACTATTCGCCTGTTCATCGTTGATGAAGTAACGAGATGGGTATGCTAACTGTAGCAGCTCGTCTTGAAACACTAATATCGCTCCTGTCAAACAGGTGATGACGATAATCAAACCTGCCGGAATCGCGAGGAATTTGTGGGTCTTTCTCAAAAATTTTCTCATATCATTTATTTATAAATAAAAACCCGATGCCATTGATTGATCAACAACACCGAGTATTTATTTTTTCAAAGCTAGTAATAAGTAATCTTCTGTAATTATTACTACAAAGATACATGGTCTACCCCTCTCGGTCAATCCCTATTTTTAGGTATATTTTTTTCGTTTGATACCTAATAGAGGTTGTGCCATACCTGAAAATAGCTATTGAACCTATATCCTCGGTGTTTTCTTATTCGTCTTTTATCGTCTGTAATTGCGACGCGAATTGTAATCGTTGCCGCTATCTTGTCGGCTGTCATTTCGTTGAGGCTCTGGTTCTATTGCTTTGTTTTCTCTTTGCGTATTTGTTGGTCGCTGAGGGCTGTAATTGTTGGTCGAGGTCGAGCTATTGTAAAATCCCGAACGTTGCGGTTTGTTATTCTGGCTCGGAGATATTTCGTAGCTATTATTATCTATCGGCAAATAATAAGTGGTGGTAGTTGGCGTGTAAATACTTGCTGTCACAAATGCAATAAGACCATCGAGGAATGTGTGGCTTGTTTTTATGATATAGTTTTCTCTTCCTCCAACCATATTCGCTCCCTGCTGTTTGTTGCCGGCATGAATTAAGCCTGATATAAAGAAATGATTCTTCTTAGAATTGACTTTTACCGAAGGTCCATTAACATCTACATCTCCGACAGCAACTTTGGATGTATAGCACGAGGACATAACAAAACAGGCTGCCGCAGCGACCAATAAAAATTTAAGTTTTCTCATAATAGTATAGTTTTTAAGTGTGAAAATGTGTTGTCTATCCAAGATCAGATACTTATTAATATGCTCTGGCAAAAACTACTCGTTGTGCCGAGTCTTTTCCGGTTACCATACATTTGCCCGGAGTTTTATTTCCTTCGAGAGGAATGCAACGAATGGTCGCTTTGGTTTCGTCTTTTATCTTCTCTTCCGTTTCGGCTGTGCCGTCCCAGTGAGCCATTACGAAAACGCCGTTTTCTATTTGCTCTTTAAACTGATCATATGTATCTACCTCAACAGTCTTTTTGGCACGAAGGTCAAATGCTTTCTGATAGATGTTGTTTTGAATTTCATCCAAAAGGTTCTTAATATATTGATCTATTCCGTCACACGAAACAGTTTCTTTTGTCAGCGTGTCACGGCGAGCAATTTCGACAGTGTTGTTTTCCATGTCTCGCAGACCCATTGCAATGCGAACGGGAACTCCTTTAAGTTCATATTCAGAGAATTTCCATCCCGGTTTTTTATTGTCAGCATTGTCATATTTTACACTGATGCCAAGAGCCTTCAATGATTTTACGATTCCATCAACTTTTTCGTTGATTTGCGCCAATTGCTCTTCTCCTTTGTAGATGGGAACAATTACCACTTGGAATGGCGCAAGTTTTGGAGGCAGCACCAATCCATTGTCGTCAGAGTGAGCCATAATTAAAGCTCCAATCAAACGTGTAGAAACTCCCCACGATGTAGCCCATACATATTCCATTTTGCCTTCTTTGTCTGCAAATTTCACATCAAATGCTTTTGCGAAATTCTGACCTAAGAAGTGAGATGTACCCGATTGCAATGCTTTTCCGTCTTGCATCATTGCCTCGATGGTGTATGTGTCAACAGCTCCGGCAAAACGTTCTGATGCTGATTTCACCCCTTTTATAACAGGCATAGCCATATATTCCTCAGCAAAATCGGCATAAACTTCCAGCATCTTGCGTGCTTCAATTTCAGCTTCGTCTCTTGTTGCGTGAGCAGTGTGTCCTTCTTGCCACAAAAATTCGGCTGTGCGAAGGAAGAGGCGTGTGCGCATTTCCCATCGAACAACATTTGCCCATTGGTTGCAAAGAATAGGCAGATCACGATAAGACTGTATCCAATTGCGATATGTATTCCAAATGATTGTCTCTGAAGTTGGGCGAACGATTAGCTCTTCTTCAAGTTTTGCTTCGGGGTCAACAATTACTCCTCCGCCATTCGGATCATTTTTCAAACGATAGTGCGTTACAACAGCGCACTCTTTGGCAAAACCTTCCACATGGGCGGCTTCGCGGCTAAGAAATGATTTGGGAATGAACAATGGAAAATAGGCATTCACATGTCCTGTTTCTTTAAACATATCGTCGAGTTGACGTTGCATCTTTTCCCAGATTGCATATCCGTATGGTTTGATAACCATGCAGCCCCTTACGGCAGAGTTCTCTGCCAAGTCGGCTTTTATTACCAAATCCTGATACCATTGACTGTAATCTTTACTTCTCGAAGTAAGTTCTTTCAATTCTTTTGCCATATTGATTGTCTGTAATTCTTATTTAGTCATCTTTTTATCAAGGAGCAAAGTTAAGAAAAGCTTTTGTAAATTGGATGTTGCCGGCGGATGAATCACTTGAAATCAAAAAATGTTCATATATTTATGGAATGTCCCACAACAATAACACCCATCAATATGGAGTCTGATGTCAATATAAAGTATCTGATTTCGAATGAACAAGATAAGCTTTGGGGGTTGTCTGTTAGTTCGGTGGGGCATCAGTGTATAGC
>CALNCC010000035.1 GCA_937875275.1 uncultured Dysgonomonas sp.
AACAGAACTCTATCTGCCAGTTCGACTTTCAAACTATCTACTATCAGCATTCTATATGTTTTTTTTGAAATGAAGCGCGAAGATAGGAAGAAATCGGCAATATTCGATAAGGATGCTCGTTAAGCCTTTGAGAGTACACAAAAGAAAAAAGGAATTTCTATTGTCTCAAGAAATCCCTTTTCCCCTAAAAAAAAAGATGTAGTAAGCCTATCTTGTTTGCATGAAACTATAGTGTAAGAATAATTTGATTTTCATCTGCCATTTTTCTGATATTCAGTATCGCATATCGCATACGTCCTAAAGCGGTATTAATACTAACCCCTGTCCGTTCCGATATCTCTTTGAAACTTAGGTTCTGATAATAACGCATAATCAAGACGTCTTTCTGGTTGTCAGGAAGGTAAGTTATTAGTTTCTTGAGGTCTGAGTCTATTTGGGAAAGAATGAGTCTGTCTTCAACAGTGTCGTCGCACAGCATGGGATTGTTGAGCAAGTCTATCTGCACATCGTCATTCGACACTGTATTTTCTTTCTTTTGCAGGCGGAAGAAATCGATGATAAGATTGTGTGCTATGCGTGATATCCAAGCTCTGAACTTACCGGTTTCGGTATAACGACCCTGTTTTATGGTCATAATTGCCTTAATGAAGGTGTCCTGAAAAATATCTTCAGAAAGTTCTTTGTTCTTTACTATAAAATAAATATAGTTGAAGACAGCCAAGCGGTGTCTGTCGAGAAGAATATCGAAAGCAGAGTTATTTCCATTAGAATAGCATAATACCAACTCTTCGTCGGTCATCATCTTTAACGTATCCATTATCTCTTATATGTTTTTATTGTTCAAAAGAGTAATGTCTATTCTATAGGCGGAATGTTTTAGAGGTTCAGTAATATCTATATTTCTATGCAATTATAAAACTTTTTTATGACAAATCAAATAGGTAATATGCTTTTAACATTCATTTGCTTGATATAATACATCTCGATGCCTTCGAAGCGGTATTCCGCACAAATGTCGTAAGAATGTCGTAACTTAGACGCAGTAAAGGATAGGAGATGCCATTAGCTTTGCAGAGAACTAAAAAACTATTGTTGACATGAAAAATGTATTAGGAGAAAAAATCGCAGAGATAAGAAAAAGAAAAGGATTATCTCAGGAGCAATTAGCTGATGATGCCGGTATAAATCTGAGGACAGTGCAGCGCATCGAGAATGGAGAAACCGAGCCTCGCGGGCATACACTTTCCTCGATATGCGATGTCTTGGATATTAATATCGAAGATATTCTGAATTATGGGAAAGTAGAGAATAAGGGATTTTTTGTCTGGTTTCATCTTTCTGCCATTACGGGTATACTTATTCCTTTTGTCTTGTGGCTCACCAATAAAGACAAAATAATAGGATTGGACATTCAGGCAAAGAATCTGTTGCTTTTCAGAGTCTGTTTCGACCTTATTATTTATATACTTATGATAGGGTCAATGGTTTATATAATGGGCATAGATGTGAATACTCAAACTGTGGATCATATGAAAGATATGGCGTCGAATATGGTTGTAATATTTGGTGTTGCAGCAGTCGTTGCAACCATCGTAACGTTTATATATCCCATCTATGTGGCTATTTCAATCAAAAAAAGCAGTACCCTTAAATCATATTATCCGCGTATCTTTAAATAATTAAAAAATATGAAAAATACAATCAAAGAGCGAATTGTAGAAACACGAAAAAGGAAAGGTCTCACACAAGACCAATTGGCTGATGAGGCAGGAGTAAATATAAGAACAATACAGCGCATCGAAGCCGGAGAGACCGAGCCTCGCGGACATACACTGTCGAGTATATGCAAAGCGTTAAATACATGTAGAATCGGAGAATAGTGAAACGATGTCGAAGAATCAGAAAATATCGCTTTTGTTGCATGCTTCTGTCATGGCGGGACTTATTATTCCATTGGGGGATATGATTGCACCTGTCATCGTGTGGGTTATGAACCGAAAAACGATTGACGGAATTGAAGCACAAGGGAAGAATATATTAGTGTCAAGAATGATTGTATATCTCATCCTAACTGCAATTACTATGTTTCATACCGGTCTTGGGAAAATGGAGTTGATTGTCATGGTGTACGGTTTCACTACTGTCGTCTATCCCCTCATTACAGTCATTATAATGGTGCTAAATAAGGATACGAAATATTTTTATCCTCGTTTTTTCAAATAACTGATCTTTTATCTCATATCTCAAGTCTGCATGTGTCGAGTATATGCAGACTTTTTTATTTAAACTTGGTAAGAAGATGAATCAAAGGATTTGAAACACAAATAAAATCTCTATTTTTGTAGGCTATATTAATGAAACAATCTAATATATAAATATAATGTATAGAAATCATACATGCGGCGAATTGACAATCGCTAATGTAAACAATGAGGTAATCCTTGCCGGATGGGTGCATAAGGTTCGTAAAATGGGTGGTGGTATGACTTTTGTCGATCTGCGCGATCGCTATGGTGTAACCCAATTGTTTTTCAGTAAAGATAACAATGCAGACCTATATGAGCAAGCCAACAAACTTGGTCGCGAATATGTGATTCAGGTACAAGGCAACGTACAAGAACGGGCGAGCAAGAATATGAATATTCCTACCGGAGAAATCGAAATCATAGCATCTGGGCTAAATATACTGAATATATCAGAGTTGCCTCCTTTCACTATCGAAGACGAAACAGATGGGGGAGACGATATACGTATGAAATATCGCTATCTCGATCTTCGCCGCAATGCTGTAAGACGAAATCTTGAGTTGCGTCATAAGATAGCTTTCGAGACAAGAAATTTCTTGAATGACAGACGCTTCCTCGAAGTTGAAACTCCTGTTCTTATTGGCTCTACACCCGAAGGGGCAAGAGACTTTATAGTGCCTTCGCGTATGAATCCGGGAGAATTTTATGCACTGCCTCAATCGCCACAACTGTTCAAACAACTGTTGATGGTATCGGGCTTTGATCGTTATTTCCAGATTGTGAAATGTTTTCGCGACGAAGATTTGCGTGCTGATCGTCAGCCTGAGTTTACGCAAATAGACTGCGAAATGTCTTTTGTGAATCAGGAAGATGTGTTGAATATATTTGAAGACCTGACTCGTCATTTATTCAAGATTGTGAAAGGAATAGATGTGCCTGCATTCCCTCGTATGGATTATGCGCATGCGATGAAATATTACGGATCAGACAAGCCGGACACTCGCTTCGAAATGAAGTTTGTGGAATTGAAAGACCTTACAGTCGGTAAAGGCTTTGTGGTTTTCGATTCGGCAGAATATGTAGGTGCTATTTGTGCCAAAGGTGCGGCGTCATATACCCGCAAGCAGCTTGACGGACTTACCGATTTTGTGAAACGTCCACAGATAGGGGCAAAAGGGTTGGTGTATGTTCGCTACGAAGCTGACGGAACATTGAAATCGTCGGTTGATAAGTTTTATAGTCAAGAAGATTTGAAAAAATGGGCAGAGAGATGCCAAGCCGAGCCGGGCGATTTGATATTAATCTTGTGCGGAGAAACCGAAAAAGCTCAGAAGCAATTGTGTGAACTGCGCTTAGAGGTGGGAGAACAACTTGGCTTGAAGGATAAGAATAACTTTAGCTGCCTATGGGTTGTCGATTTCCCATTGTTGGAGAAAGACGAGGAATTGAATCGTTATTTTGCGAAGCATCATCCATTCACAAGTCCGAAGGAAGAGGATTTCCCTTTGTTGGATTCCGATCCGGGAGCCGTGCGTGCTAATGCTTACGATATGGTTATCAATGGTGTTGAAGTTGGTGGTGGATCGGTACGTATTCATAACAGCGAATTGCAAAACAAGATGTTCTCTGTGTTAGGATTTACCCAAGAGAAAGCTCAGGAGCAATTCGGATTCTTGATGAATGCCTTTAAATATGGAGCTCCACCTCATGCCGGACTTGCTTTCGGGCTCGACCGTCTTGTGTCGCTATTTGCCGGACTCGACAGCATCCGCGATTGTATCGCATTCCCTAAGAATACATCAGGGCGTGATGTGATGATAGATGCTCCATCGAGAGTAGATCAGGATCAGCTTGACGAATTGAATCTGAAAATTGATATTAAAGAGTGATTTGAAACCACACAATAACAGAAAAGAGGCTGACCCATAAAGGAACAGCCTCTTTTTTTTGATAATCACCAAAATAGATTAATATCTTCTTTCTCTTGTGAATTCGCGTCTTGGTTTTTCTTCTCTTGGGCGAGCAACAGACACAGAGATGGTTCTTCCATCATATTCAGCGCCATTTAGTTCGTCAATAGCTTTTTGTCCGGTAGCATCATCCATTTCAACGAAACCGTATCCTTTTGAACGGCCAGTTTGTTTGTCCATAATAACTTTTGCTGAAGTGATTTC
>CALNCC010000036.1 GCA_937875275.1 uncultured Dysgonomonas sp.
TTAGCCCTTTTTATAATGGAAAACAAGGAGGTCTGGCTATAGCCTTATCTCTGTAGTTGGAGACATGTCCTATATGAACTAATTATAGGCTTGAGCGATTATTATGACTTATTCTTTCTTCGACTAGTCTAAAATAGGAATCTAATACATAAAAAACAGAATACAATGGAGCAATTTATTCGCAATATAAAAGAAAATATCAATAAAGAAATTCAGCTTATTGATTCTGAGGAATGTAATATCTTTCAGAAATCTATTAGTATTATTTCATTATTGGAGTCTACATTTGATGAATTAAAAGAATTTGTTTCAAATTATACATTTAAAAGTACGCTTGATGAAATCACCTTTTTTAAAGAGACGAAACCTCAACTTTTTAGTATTCTTATTTATCATCGCAAGGTATATAATTTGGAGATGAGAATGCCAACAGGAAGTTATATCGATCGGAAAAATTATTTGGAAGGTATGTTAGGTCGTATAAAGTATTTCTTCGACAACAATGCTGATTTTTATCAATATTATCGCTCTGGAAGCACCCACCTTGATAAATATTACTTTTTGAGAGGCAAGCCAGATATTCAGTTAATTCTCGATTGTTTTTATTTCGAAAGAGATAGTAGATTTTCAACGAGTTTCGATTTTAAGGTTGCAAAAATGATAGCCAATGAGAGATTAACGGTATATATCAACAATAAACTTTTACATATAGGAAATATAGAATCAAATATCCAAGAGGTATCAAGTTTACCTAAAACAAGGCTTAGCTGGACTGCGAAAAAAGCAGAACTTGTTGAACAGATTTATGCCTGGGATAGTGCAGGATGTTTCAATAATGGCAATACGAATATAAAAGAATTGGCAGAATATATCGAAACCGTTTTTAATATTAATCTGGGTGACTTCTACCATACTTTCCTTGAAATCCGTGAACGCAAAAGTAGTCGTACTCTGTTTTTAGATAAAATGATTAAATTTCTCGAAGAAAGAATGAGTGGATTAGATAATAAATGAATATGACTTTTATGAAAAAATACTATATTTGTCAATGGGAAAATAACACTTCTTAATAGCGGACAAAGGACAGTCAACAGTTGTCAATTAGCTTCCTCTAAAGTGTTCACCTCAAAGCGATCTGATCGAGTAACATGTTGAATAATATATGGTTGATAGGTGTGGTTCAGAAGCCCCCGCGTCCGACAAAACAATATACAATGTCTCCATTGCCAACGACAACTATGCCTATGCCGACAGACAGACGGCGCGCAACGGCGTGCCGACCGACAAACGGGGATTGGGGCAGATTCTGAAATATGCCATCAAACCAACCGGAACAAAAAGAATAGAGAGAAATCATCTGACCATGCAGAATGGCAAAGCCGTGAACCCCATATGGGGAAATGTATTCGACAATGGCGGCACCATGACGGTAGAGATTAACACAGAAGGGTATAAGTATATAGACCTTCAGGTAGTGTACGGCGATCAGTACGGCGGAGCGTTCTTCGACGCCGACAACACTATGATAAGTGGGTTTACTTCCGTAAAATCTGAATTGCCGTCCGACCTACGTCGCACCATTGCCATCCCCGATGGAGCCGTCAGGCTGCTCAACACCTATCTGGCTGACGACACTGCGGCAGGTGGAGGTTGGGGTGCTCTCGACTACGTAATGCTGTCAACAACCCAAGAAAACATCCCTCTATTCGAGTGGGTGGAGGAATACTATAACGGCAGCAACATATCGGGATGGAATGACGACAGCAACTGGCAGGATGCGGGAAAAGATGTTTCGAAAGAGATAGTTAAGAATATTGTGCAACAAGAGATAAGCGATGCGTCTTTGAATTATGTAACCATACACGGGGGTGCAAACTGGCAGATGCCGTTGAGGGGATTAGAGGGAGCTTACTCTTTTCGTTCGCTGAACATGAACAACGGCAGGGTGGCAACCATAAGGCGTGTCTCCGATTCAGCGACAACCGACGACTTGTCTGCCTTAGACGAGTTCCAGACGACAAACGGATGGAGCCCCCTTGTGTGCGACACGTTAGTCGATCAGTCACTAAAAGGAAACGACCTCAAACCATACGATGCCAAAAGCACACCGGCTGTCTTACCTCGCCTGTTTCGTGGTAAACCCGCTTTTTCGGCAACTCATTATCTATCTCCCGAACTATTCAGAGGATCGAAGCAAGTTCCTCTCGTCGGGAAAAAAACAATTGCCGTCGTCTTCCGGGCAGCGGGCATCGTAGGCAATGCGGCATACGGGTTCATCGTAAGCAATTACGGAGGACCAAACCCGTATCATGGATGGGCGGTAGGTATCAACGCCAACGGAAATCCTACCTACTGGAGCAGCGGACACGGTGCCTTTATCGTCGACGACTCACTGAATCTGATCGACGGTGCTTTGCACAATATTATCGTTACTCACGACGGTTCGATATTGAAGGTATATGTAGACGGCGTATTGTCGATCCAGTCAGACTCATGCCAACAGAACACGGAGGCTTACGGACTATTGACTATCGGAGGCAATGCAGAGGAGTCGCCCAATATGCGATTCAAAGGCTCGATAGGAGAACTGCTGCTGTACTCCCGCGCGTGGAGCGAGGGCGAAGTGTTAGCCTATACAAGTAACCTAAACCATTATTTCGGCGTAGACGAGCTGATACCCATATCCAACGAAAAATCGGTGAGAACACTACACGGCTCTTACATCAATGCCGGGCAAACGTTGAATTTCGAGCGCACACAGGCATGGACAATGTACACTGCGGTGCAGATGCTGACAGGCTTGGGTCATGCAGGTATAATATTCACGAATGTTTCAGCATTAGGTGATCCTTTCTACGGTTACGAATTGTTTATCGACCAATACGGCCGCCCCAGTGTAAGGCTTATCAATTCGGTAAACAGCAATTGGATAAGTATTCGGGCAAACAAAAGTATTGCCGATGGCAATATACATGTCGTGGGGGTCAGATATGACGGAAGCAGCAAGGCATCGGGAGTTGCCATCTATGTGGATGGAGATGAGGTTACAGACCGATACATAGAGGGAGACAATCTGCGGTCGACAATCGTGGGCGGCGAACAATACCTGTTGATAGGCAATCAGTACAATCACTTAGATTTCTTCTTTACGGGCATATTAGACGATTTCCGCATAGACAATGTCGATCGTGGAGCCGCATACATGGAGGCTATGAAAACACCTTTCCTGATTCCGCCAATAGACGGCAATACACAGATCGCTTACAACTTTGAGAATGTCGACAATGGTGTTATCCCCGACATTTCGGGCAATAATAGAAACGGAACAATAAACAACCCGAAAAATATTCCTTTTTGGGTGGAGTAAAAGCAAAGCAAAATGGAAAATATAAAAATATACTCTCAGGGTGGCGAGCTGCTGTTAGACATTCCCGTAGATGACTCGAGCAACCGATACAAAGAAGTGATGGGTGACAACAAATTAGAACTGTTGTACTCGCTGAACGAATTTGTAGAGATACCGATGTTTGCGTGGTGCGAGTTCAAAGCGGAGCAATACTTGTTGTTCACACCCGAGAACTTCGTGCAACAACATACCGAACATTGGGATTACACGTTGACCCTCGAGGCATGGATCGCCTATCTGCGCTACGTGAAGTTTAAATTCTTTACCGTCGAGCGCAACCCCGGCGAAACTGACAAGATGGTGGGCACGCCGAAGTTGAAGTTCTCGCTGACGGCTACGCCCCGCGACTTCGCGCAGCTGCTGGTCGACGTGATGAACTTCAGCGGTGTTGCGGGATGGACGGTCGGCGAGTGTATAGACAGCGTGCCGGTAACCATCGACTTTAATCACGATTGGTGTTACAGTGTGTTGCAAAAAGTGGCGGACGCCTTCGATACGGAATGGGAGGTCGACAACAAAACGATACACTTTCGCAAAGTGGAGCGTCGCGACGAAGAGGGTAACCGTATATCCTTCCCGCTGTCGTACGGGTACAACAACGGCATACTGCCGGGAATAGCACGCACGCAATATGATGACTCGAAGATCATAAACCGTATCAACATACAGGGCGGCGATCAGAACATAAACCGTAAGACATACGGTAACGATACGCTGCTGATGCCTAAAAATATGGTATTCGAATATGAAGGTATACAGTTTCGAACAGATGAGACGGGGACATACGTAGAGCCGGCAGACCGGACGGGGGCACTGTCGGAAGACAGCCTCGACACATCGAAGATATACCCGAGGCGCGTGGGCGAAGTGTCGACGGCGATAGAGGTGGATGATGCACAGGGGTTTTACGACTTCACGGACGAATCGATACCGGAAGCATTGGATTTCTCGAAAATGATTATCCCGGGCGAAACGATGACGGTTGTGTTTCAAGACGGCGTGCTTGCCGGCAAAGAATTTGACGCGAAGTATAGTCATGCCACGCGCAAGTTTATCCTTGCCCCGATAAACAGCAACGGGCTGATCTATCCGCAAGGCTCGCTGATACCCGAAGTGGGTAATAAATATGCTGTATTTCATATCACATTACCACAGGAATATATCGACAGCGCGGAGATAGAAACGCGGGACGAAGCGGTGCGGGCATTATACGAGGGTATGTTCCCGAAATACACGTACGACATCCGTCTGCACGAGAAGTACGCCAAAGAGAATTGGGGAGCGATAGGCGGATATCTTGCCCCGGGATACTTCGTGCGGTTCTCGTCGCCGCAGTTCCAGCCCGATCCGATAGATATACGCATCGTATCGGTGCACGAGTATGTGAACCGACCAAAAACGGCGACGATACAGGTAGCCAACAATGTAACAGGCAAAAGCCTGTCGTTGGTGCTGAACGAAATACCGACACAGGAACAGGCAACAGACAATAAGGTGGCGACAGTGCGCGAATATGCCCGCCGACGGTGGCGGGATGCTCAGGAACTGATAGACGGCATAGTGGGCATGAGCGACGAATTTAAGGAAAGCCTCCTCAGTTCGCTCGTCTTCGAAGGAATGATCCTGCGTCTCGGTGCCGAGTCGTTGCAATACCGCTACGTGGCGAACGACTGGGACACATCCATAGAACCGGATATATATTTCAACAAGGCGAATAAGAAATTGTATTGCCCTCTCTCCCGGATAAAGCACGAGACAATAGAAATAGACGGACAAAAACCATACTGGATAGCTCCGGCATTTAACACCGACGCGTTGACGGATACCGGCACGCCCTACTATTTGTATTTGCAGGCATCGAAAGAGTTGTCTGTCGTGGATGGGCGGTTGACGGGCGAAGCGACATACTACATATCGACCGAGAAAATAAAAATAGATGATGTAGACGGGTATTACACCTTTTGGGTGGCATTCGTAAACTCGCAGAACGAAGAAAGCGACAGGGTGTTGTCGTTTATGTATGGTGTATTGACACTGTTGCCGGGACAGGGGATATTTGACACGTTGCTGTCGGCAGATGGTAAGAACTACTGGAAGGCACTGAAGAATCAATTTAAAATGGGCGGTCTCGACTGGAATGTTACGAAGCAGGGTGCTCTGACTATAAGGGATGCGGATATAGTCATAATCAACGAAACGACGGGGGCTATCATTGCCTCGATAAGCGGGAGTACCGGCGCGGCGACATTCGCCAAAGGCAATGCCCGCTTCAATGCCGACGGAAGTGTAGAGCTGTCGTCGGAGAACCCGAACGATAATTCGACAATAGGTATATCGGCAGGAGGGTTGTACCTGAAAGATCATACAGGAGCAAAGACGCTGAATATATATAACTACCAAGGTTTGCCGATAATCAACCTGAATGAAGGGGCGAACAGTAAGCGAGGTGTTACCTTATTGCCGGGGAGAATGACCGTGTTTTATCATCCGGGATCGTCGAACCCGCTCGTCAGTCAGATTAGTATCGAAAACGGAGTGCTGGTTGTACGTGATAATGCGGGGGCTATACTATTCTCAGCCAATGGGCAAAATAACAGTATAGGGCTGAATAATGCAACGGCAAACAGATTGACGGCTAACGGCATCACATTGGGGACAAAGATGATAACGGCAACGACTGAGACATGGACGAATGCGGACGCGGAAACAAGCCTCGTGGTGTCAACGTCGAATGTAAGGCAGAATGCGGTATTGCCTTCGACAGCCGATCGAGGGCGAGAGATCAAATTCCGAGCCTTCGGATCGGGACAGATACGGGTGTACCCACCGGCAGGGCATCTGCTATATAACGACACGTCGGCTGACGACTATATAGACCTGCCGGCAGGAAACTTGGGGACGTGTTTGTATATCGGTGAATTGATAATCGGTTCGAGTTCTAAAAGCGTATGGGTATTTAATAAAATGGGATGGTAACAACGAAGACGGCTTCTGTGCCGTCTTTCCTTTATCATTCTACCGGGTATTGGGTTGAATTTGTTTTGTTAACCTTGCTTGCGATTATCAGATTATGAGGGATTGTGTACACATTGTTGTTTTTCTCATTAATCTTTATCGTCGTGAGAGGGGCTGTGGCTGCGTAGTTTCCGTTTATATCCATCGCATCAAAGAACAGTTCGACTTCTTTTATCGTATTGTAGTCGATAGTGATTTTATCAGAAGATTTGCCCGGAGCGATATCGCCTAATGTTGCGATGCGTTTGTAGTTGCCATCCACTTGCTTGTATCCGGCAACAACATTGCGGTATGTTCCCTCTTTTTCGTCGCTCTTTACTTGAAAGCTGGTATAGTCTTGTGCGTTGTCGTCTGCATCGTCAGACGAGCATGCCGTGAACAGGCATACGGCGAATAATATGTAAAGTAGTTTTTTCATGATATAATTTATTTAACACCACAAATCTATGAAAATAATTTATAATAAGCGCTTTCCACCCAAAGGTTATGCGGCAATAAATATCTGTGGAGTGATCTTTGCCCGCCATGAACAGAAGCCGCTAAGCGATCGCACACGACGGCACGAGGCTATACACACGCGACAGATAATAGAGCTATTAGTGATTGGGTTCTACGTTTGGTACGGCATAGAGTGGCTGATCCGACTGGCTCAATACCGTAACAGAAAGGATGCATATCGTAACATTTCACTCGAGCGCGAAGCATACGGCAACGACAAGAAAGAATCGTACCTCGAAAGCAGAAGGTTATTCGCGTTTGTAGGGTATTTAAATGCCAAATAAATAGTATTTAAAGGGTGGATAAATGTTGCGATCGGTCTTTGCCTTGAGGGAAAATAGGTTCCTCCATCCATTTGCGATAGTGCTCCACAGCCTCCGGACTCAACGCTTCGTCGTTATCATAGTCATCCACTATGATGGTATTGTACGCAGCATCACATTCTCGTTGAGCTATGCTTTTTGCATTTTCGGAACTTAAACCATTCGTAAATGGCTTGTGCTTTTCTCTCACTTTCATACCTTAAAGGTACGAAAAACCAATGAGATACGCAAGTGTTTTAAGAGCTTTTTTGTGCGATTAGAGCGATTTATTTTTGCTGTGGACAGGAAATACGTTTTTTGTGTTTTTATGGCACATCTCGTTTTGAAAAGTGGTACATTTGGTTTTTGCAATTATACATTATCCTGCTACAACAGTAACTTAACAAATTTAACCATTAATAATCCTAAACTTACACACATATACTGTAACAATAATCAATTGGTCAATCTCGACATCAGCAACGCCCCGAGTTTGAACAGCATAGAATGTAATAACAATAAATTAACAGACTTAATAATAAATAATCCCAACCTTGAAAAGATTATATGTAAAAACAACGAACTATCACATCTTGACATCAGCAAAGCGCCAAATTTGAACTCCATAGAATGTGAGAATAACAAATTGACAGCCTTAACAATAAATAACCCCAAGCTGAAAACTATTATATGTGAGAACAACGAACTATCACATCTTGACATCAGCAATGCCCCAAATCTAATCTCATTAAAATGTGAAAACAATGCCCTAACCAATCTCACAATCAATAACCCTAAAATAGAAAATATATTATGTCCCGATAATGAGCTTGTAAACCTTGATGTCAGCAAAGCCCCTAATTTAGTTTACCTCAATTGCCGCAAAAACAAACTTATCGATTTAACGATAGATAATCAGAGAGTTGAAGATATAGAATGCTCTCGTAATGAATTATCAACTCTGGATATCAGTAAGGCTCCAAATTTGATATATATATATTGTAACAACAATAAGCTGACAAGCTTAACGATAAACAATCCAAATCTCAAATATATATATTCCAGCAATAATGAATTGCCAACTCTGAATGTTAGCAAAGTACCCAATTTGAAACATCTACACTGCGACGGCAACAAACTGACCAGTTTAAGAATAGACAATCCAAGCATTGAAGCTGTAGACTGCGACAAGAATGAATTGGCAAGCCTTGATATTAGTCAAACGCCAAATCTGACTGTAGTGCGGTGCAACGACAACCCCATAAACACTCTATACGTATGGTGGGATGGAGGACGCAACAACATTCCGACGCAGCTCTTTGAGTTCTCAGTTCCGAAGAATGTTTCGCTCATCAAAAAATAAAGGGAAAACAACATTGAGATAACTGAAACCATATAAATAATGAAGAAGTTATATTTATTAAAGATATTCATCATCACGTTGGCAATCACAGCTTTTGCTGCGTGCAGCGACGACAAAGATGTAAGAAGCTATTCGCTGGATGTAAACAAATCAGAATTTAAGAACATCGACTTCGAAGGCAAGACGCTCGAGTTTGAAATAGACTCGAACACCAACTGGACCATCACCGGAGCCGAAGCATGGATGCACCTATCCGAAACTAACGGATCGGGCGACGAGGTAATATCGGTAAAGGTAGACGCATACAACGACACCGAAGCCGAAGTGCGCACAGCAACACTTACCGTCAAAAGTCCCAATGTGGAAGGCGAAAAGAAGATAACGTTCTACCAGAACCCCAAATCCTTGTTCGAGGCTATATTCAAAGTCAACATCATCAAGTACAACGAAGTGGAGGCAAAAGGGCAAACCATAAAAGGATTCATGATCACGTCGAACGTACCATGGAAGATCGTAGATGCTGCGCCATGGATACACCTTTCAGAGACGGAAGGGACAGGAGATGCCAAACCGATCATAACCGTCGATGCCTGCGAAGAAATCGAAGACTCCCCAAGAACGGGGACATTCGTTGTTGAGAGCGACAAAACAGACAAGAAGTGGACAGTAACAATCGTGCAACTGCGTGTGCCGCCACTCAATGTGTTAGACGAAATTGAGGATGAGAAATTTATTTTTATAATAAAGAGTACGTTCAAAATCTCTGATGACCAGCCCTTTCTATCTATAGAACGAGCAAAAGAGTTGACTGAAGTACATCTGTATGAAATCAGTTCGCTTAAAGGACTTGAATATTTCACAGGGCTGACTAAATTGACCATTAGTTCTTCCTCAGCAACAAGCGTCGATTTATCAAAGCTTGTTAACTTGACTAAGTTATATATAGACAAAACGAAGATTGCGAGTTTAAATACGAGTTCGCTGATTAATCTATCTTTGCTTTACGTAATGGGAAACCATAGTTTGACAACCCTTGATCTTAGCAACAATAAAAAACTTGAGACATTAACCTGTCCTTCAAATGAATTAGAAGCGACTCTCGACCTGAACAACAACACCGTATTGAGCGTTCTCGAATGTAATGACAATCAAATAAAATCCTTAAAAATAGACAAATGTCCCTTTTTACAACACATAGACTGTAGTGATAACGAGATATCGACCATAGATATCAGTGGAAACAAGATGTTGTCAAAGTTTCTTTTTTCTGAGAATCTGGTAAGTACGATCTATGTATGGTGGGACGGTGGATATAGCAGCATACCGCCCACTTTACAGAGACACACTATTTCCGACCGAATCCTGCTTATCAAAAAATAAACGAAAAAACCACATTGCGATAACCAAAACCATATAAGTTATGAAGAAGTTTAATTTATTAAAGATATTCATTATCACGTTGGCAATCACAGCATTTTCGGCGTGCAGCAGCGACAACGACAACGATGGCGACGAAACAAGCTATTCGCTGAGTGTAAACAAATCAGAATTTAAGAACATCGCCTTCGAAGGCAAGACACTTGAGTTTGAAATAAAATCGAACACCAACTGGAGCATCACCGGAGCCGAAGCATGGATGCACCTATCCGAAACTAACGGATCGGGCGAC
>CALNCC010000037.1 GCA_937875275.1 uncultured Dysgonomonas sp.
AATAGATGGTTTCTCTGTTTGGATAAATTATCTCAACAATTATAGTGAGGCAGAAGCTGTAAAGCAAAGTATTGAGTCCGCAGGTGGTACATGCCATTTACGATCGTTCGATGTTACTGATAGAGATGCTGTTAAAAACAATATCTCTTTGATGCTCGAGCAGACCACACCTTTCGTGGTGGTAAATAACATTGGTCCCTCTCGGGTAGATATGTTCGATAAAATGTCTTACGCTGCGTGGAGAAAGGTGTTAGATGTCATCCTTGACGGTTTCTTTAATATAACCAGCTCTGTAATATCTCGCATGATAGAACAAGGTGAGGGGCGAATTATCAATATCGCGTCTACTTCAGGCGAAACTGCTACAATGGATGGATCGGTGCACTACTCCGCTGCTAAAGGCGGAATAATAGCTGCAACCAAATCTTTGGCGAATGAAGTGGCAAGACACAATATAATGGTAAATGCAGTATCTCCCGGATACATAAATACAGCTGAAGTTGCTGCAATGAAAAACAAGTTTCCTTTGAAGGAAGTATTAGAGACCATTCCATTAGGAAGGATGGCTACTCCGGAAGAAGTTGCACACGTTGTTAGTTTTCTCGCTAATCCGGAAACAAATTATATTACAGGGCAGATTATAGGCGTCAATGGTGGACTATATTCGTAATATACTCTCGTATGCTCTGTATTGCTTGGAGTGTAATACCTCTAAAATCTGAATAATTCTCGACTATATTATAAACTATCAGTAATGGGATGAGAGCTTTTTGATTTAATAGATTATCAACCAGCCACTAACATAAGGGGAAGGAGAAGATGTATCGCTTTCAAATTGGAATCGAGACATAAAGTCATAGATCCCCCCCCTCCGAATAACAGAAAAGGCACCTCGCGATTGAGATGCCTTTCTTATTTTTTGGTTGTGTACGTTCAAGCTTTCTTGTTAGAAACAACACGTTTTTCTTTGATACGAGCTTTTTTACCTGTAAGACCACGTAGGTAATACAACTTAGCACGACGAACTTTACCAACTTTGTTTACTGTGATGCTGTCGATAAATGGCGATTCGATAGGGAAAATTCTTTCTACACCAACATTATCAGACATTTTTCGAACTGTAAAGCGTTTCTTGTCTCCGTGTCCTGAGATTTTGATCACAACACCACGATATTGCTGTACACGTTCTTTGTTTCCTTCTATGATTCGGTATGCAACTGTTACCGTATCGCCACTCATAAACTGAGGAAACTCTTTTCCTGTGGCAAATGCTTGTTCTGCAACTTTAACTAAATCCATGATAATAAATATCTTATCTTATTAATTACGCAATATACACGAGATTTTCCCGTCAGAGATTACGCAAAAGCGGATGCAAAAATAGGAATAATTATTGAATAAGCAAATATTACATGATAGAAAAGTCTTGATTTACAAGGTTATTTCGCCAACAATCTCTTGGTTGTTTCCGAAATATCTTTTCCGGCAGCAATACCTGCAAGTTTTTTTGTAGCAACACCCATTACCTTACCCATATCGGCAGGAGATGACGCTCCGACCTCTGTGATTATTGTCGTCAACGCCGCTTCCAGTTCTTGTGCCGAAAGCTGCTTAGGCAAATACCTCTCTAAAACGAGCACTTCGCCCAATTCTTTCTGGGCAAGATCTTCTCGGGCTTGCTCAGCATAGATCGCGGCACTATCCTTACGTTGTTTCACCATTTTCTGTACTATCTGAATGGCAGCCTCGTCAGTCAGCTCATGATCGGTTGCTCCCTTTGCTGTTTTTGCTTCAATAAACTCTTTCTTCATTCCACGTAATGCCTCCAAAGCAAGTTTGTCTTTTGCCCGCATCGCATCTTTTATATCTTCACTTACCTGATCAAATAAATTCATATCTTCTTTTGTTATTAGAGATTTTAATTTTCTTCGTTAAACAAGCCGCCTTGTGTTCCGGCTCTCTTATATTCTCTCGGATTGAACTTCTCGTCGCGCTTATATACCGGCGTGTTTTCCAATGCCTCTATTATTTTATCGTCGTTCAGTTCGTCCGTTGTCATTATATATGGCTTTGCCGAGAAAAATATATTTTTCACATCCATCGCCTGCACACTATTCTTTCCATAGTGCTGCTCTATCATCGCATTGATACGGCGTTTCTCTTCTTCCTCTTTTCTATGACGTTCTTCCTCTATGCGTTCTTCTTCCTCTGTCAACTCTTGCAAGTGGGTATCTATACCCGGAATGCTTGTCATACCGAATCCGGCAGCTAAAAGAGTGATTTTGACTTTCTCGCCTAATCCGTCTTCAGTCGCCGTACCCCAGATAACCTCCACCTCAGGGCTGAAACGTTTCATAAAGTCAGACACAGCTTCCATTTCCTCCACAATCAGCGGATTCTCAGCAGCGGAATAGATGTTGAACAATATCTTTTTGGCTTCGAAAACATTGTTGTTGTTCAACAACGGAGAGTGAAGCGCGTTGGTAAAGGCATCCTGAACACGGTTTGGTCCTTCGCCAAATCCGCTACTCATAATAGCGACCCCTCCATCTTTCAATATCGTGCGCACATCGGCAAAGTCGAGATTTATATGCCCATGCACCGTGATTATTTCGGCAATACCCTTTGCTGCAATAGCCAGTGTATCATCAGCCTTGGCAAATGCGTTAGGAATAGTGAGATCGGAATAGATGTCGATCAGACGCTCATTGTTGATAACAAGAAGTGCATCTACACTTTTTGCCATGTTCTCTACACCTTTGAGTGCCTGTATAATTTTCTTTCGCCCTTCGAACACGAACGGGATGGTAACGATGCCGACTGTCAGGATACCTATCTCCTTAGCAATGCGCGCAACGACAGGTCCGGCTCCGGTTCCTGTACCACCACCCATACCGGCAGTAACAAACACCATCTTTGTGCCGTCGTTCAACAGATGCTCTATGTCCTCTCGGCTCTCTTCGGCGGCGGCCTGTGCTACTTCGGGACGATTACCCGCACCCAAGCCTTCGGTGGTCTGACGGCCCAGCTGTACTCTTGTTTGCACCGGCGATTGGCTCAATGCCTGATTGTCGGTATTACACAATGCGAAAGAGACATCATGTATCCCTTCGTTAAACATGTGGTTGACCGCATTACCTCCACCACCTCCAACACCTATAACCTTGATGATAGTTTGTGTCTTTTGCGGAAACTGAAAATCTAATATTTTGTCGTCCATGATCTATGGATTTTTATGTTATCAATATTTTTTGCGAGAACAGTTCAATTATTCTTTTTTACGATCTTCGTCTGCGTCGTCTGTCTCTTCATCAAACAACGTGCCCCCGAAGTTTTGTATCTTCTCTAAGAATCCCCAGATATTTTTCTGACCATTGTTCTTTTCTTTGTCACCTTTTTTCCGTTGACGCTCTTCTTCTTTCAGGCGTTTTCGTTCTTCTTTCTCTCGTCTTCTGATATCCTCTTCCGATTCTTCCGGCTCATCATCGTCCTCAACAGAGACAATTTTCTCGGGAATCTCTATCTTTTCACAATTCTCTGTTGCAAACATCAACATGCCTACCACTTGCGAGTATGCCGGATTCTGTATCAGGTCTGCGGCATTATTTATGTAGATGCGTTTTGCTGCACCTTTTTTTACGGCTATTCCGGCTTTTTCAGCCAAATATTCGGGCAACCCCGTAAGTTGCGAAGCTCCTCCCGTGATGATGATTCCGGCTTCTAACTGTTTGCCGTATCCCGACTCTTCGATCTGATGAAGCACATTCATTATAATCTCATCTTCACGCAACTGGATCACTTTGTTCAGTTCTTTCAGATCGACGTCTGCCCCTGCGGCATTAATGTTTTGCTTATTCTTGTCTCGT
>CALNCC010000038.1 GCA_937875275.1 uncultured Dysgonomonas sp.
TGTGAACGTGCTTGCTGACACACAACGACCAATCCCGATGGCTTGTGGGTCAATTGCACCTTTGTCTCCACCTTATTCACATTCTGTCCTCCTGCACCGCTCGATCGTGCTGTCTGCATTTCTATATCCGCCGGATTTATGTCCACATCCACCTCTTCGGCCTCGGGTAGTACCGCTACCGTTGCTGCTGAAGTATGCACGCGTCCTTGTGTTTCTGTCGCAGGTACGCGTTGTACCCGATGGACACCGGATTCATATTTAAGTGTACCGTAAACTCCTTCACCACTTACGGTAAATACTATTTCTTTAAAACCGCCGGAAGTTCCTTCCGTAAGGCTGCTAATCTCTGTTCTCCAGCCTTTCGATTCGCAATACTTCTGGTACATGCGATACAAGTCTCCGGCAAAGATTGCAGCTTCATCTCCTCCTGTGCCGCCTCTGATCTCTACTATCGCATTTTTGCTATCTTCGGGATCGGCGGGAACAAGCAAGAATTTTATTTTTTCTTCCAGTTCGGGTATTTGCGAGTTTGCTGCATCAAGTTCCTCTTTTGCCATCACTCTCAATTCCGCATCATCTACTGATTCGAGTATCTGTTTTGCTTCGATCTGAGTATCAGCTAAAGCCTTGTATTGATTGCGGGCATCTACGATCTTTCCTAAATCCCGATATTCTTTGTTTAGTTTTACATAACGCTTCATGTCGGCAATCACCTGCGGGTCGGTAATAAGTTTACCGATCTCATCGAAACGCATAACTAAGACTTCTAATTTTTCTAATAATGACTGTTGTGCCATATTTTCTCCTTGTTTTCGTGGACAAAGGTACACAAAAAGCGTGTTATGTGAATTGAATTACCTAAAAAGAAAAGTCCGCAAAATCAACTTCGCAGACTTTCCAACCTTAACACAAACTTTACAAAACTACACAATAGAGCTGATTGCAATCTGATAATTTGGTTCTTGTGCAATCTCAGGAACCAATTCCGTATGTTTAATTTTTCCTTCGGTATCGATGACTACGACAGCACGGGCAAGTAGACCTTTCAGCGGTCCGTCAATCATCAATACACCATATTTTTCTGCAAACTCAGGATTGCGAAATACTGATACAGGGATCACATTCTCGATTCCTTCGGTAGTGCAAAAACGCTGACTTGCAAATGGTAAATCTGCCGAAACGGCAAGTATAACAGTGTTGGGCAAATTAGATGCCTCTTTGTTGAAACGTCTTACTGATGCTGCACAAACTCCTGTGTCGAGACTTGGGAATATGTTTAATACAATATTTTTCCCTTTCAGCTCGCTCAGCTTTATTTCCGATAGGTCTCCCTTTACTAATGACAAATCGGGTGCGACGGATCCTACTGTCGGCAATTGACCTTTCACATTAACCAAGGTCTCTTTCTTAAAAGTAATAGTTGCCATATATTTCAAATTGTTACAAAGTTAATAAAATGTTGTTGTTTATGCAACATGCCTGATGCCCTTTGCGATTAAAAAACGGTAAAAAGCATGCTTTTATTGTCAAAAAAAGATAAGAGTCAATGGAATTCACTTTTCAGATACTTGGCTGTGAAACCAACATTGTTTTTTATAATCTGCTCCGGTGTCCCGGTCGCAACAACGGTTCCGCCTTCGTTTCCTCCATCGGGCCCCATATCTATTATATAATCAGCTGATTTTATTATGTCTTGATTGTGCTCAATCACAATAACGGTATTTCCCCGGTCTACCAGCTTGTTGAGTACTCCCAACAGAACTCGTATGTCTTCGAAATGAAGCCCCGTAGTCGGTTCGTCCAATATGTATATTGTGTTGCCTGTGTCAGGACGGGCAAGCTCGGCAGCCAGTTTCACTCGTTGCGATTCTCCTCCCGACAGTGTTGTCGATGGTTGTCCCAACTTGATGTAGCCTAAGCCTACTTCCTGTAAAACCTTTATTTTGTTCAATATGACCGGAACATTCTCGAAGAACTCTACCGCCATATTTATAGTCATATCAAGTACATCAGCGATGGATTTTCCCTTAAATCTCACCTCTAAAGTTTCACGGTTATATCTTTTTCCGTGGCACTCTTCGCATAGAACATACACATCGGGCAAAAAGTTCATTCCGATAGTCTTGTAGCCGTTTCCGCCGCAGACTTCACATCGTCCGCCTTTGACATTGAAGGAAAATCGTCCGGGTTTATACCCTCTTATTTTCGATTCGGGCAGGTTGACAAACAGATTCCGAATGTCGGAAAATACACCCGAATATGTAGCCGGATTGGAGCGTGGTGTACGCCCTATCGGAGATTGGTCTACACTGATAACCTTATCCACAACATCAATACCGTCTATCGATTTGTAGGGTAGCGGGTCGGTCAGCGACCGATATAAATGCTGACTCAATATTGGTTGCAAAGTGCCATTGATGAGGCTCGATTTTCCACTACCCGATACTCCTGTTACACAGATAAATGTATTGAGTGGAAAAGTTACTGATACATTTTTCAGATTATGCCCGACAGCACCTTTCAACGTAACTTTCTCTCCGTTTCCTTTTCGTCTTTTCTTTGGGATCTCTATTTCGAGTCTGCCATTCAGATAATCGGCCGTCAAGGTATTTGATTCAAGCATCTCTTGCGGTGTGCCCTGAAAGACGACCTTGCCTCCACGCCGTCCGGCATAGGGGCCCATGTCTACTACATAGTCGGCTTCGAGCATGATGTCTTTGTCGTGCTCGACGACGATAACCGAATTGCCCGTATCCCGCAATTTCTTGAGTGAATCTATCAGGCGCACATTGTCTCGCTGGTGCAACCCGATACTGGGTTCATCTAAGATATACAGCACGTTTACCAGTTGCGAACCTATCTGAGTGGCAAGTCTGATTCGTTGGCTTTCTCCTCCCGACAGGGTATTCGATGCCCGATTCATAGACAAATAGTTGAGCCCTACATTTAACAGAAACTCGAGGCGCGAGAGAATTTCTTTTTTTATTTCTTCTGCTATTACTCGTTGCCTGTCAGAAACATGATGATCCATTTCCGACACCCAATTGTAGAGCTGTTGCAAATCCATCGTAGACAGTTCTGCGATATTCTTTCCACCGACTTTATAGTGCAAAGCCTCTTTGTTGAGCCGCTGCCCGTTACATTCGGGGCACACATCTGTCTTTATAAACTGTTCTGCCCACTTTTGCGCTGCCATCGACGATTCGCTCTCTTGTTGCATGGTAATGTATTTTGCAACACCATCGAAAGATATAACATAGTTGGACGTTCCCAACGATTCGTTCTTTATCTGCAATCGCTCGTCTGTCCCAAACATGATATCGTTGATCGCCTCTTCGGGAAGCTCTTTGATCGGAGTTTTTATTGTTACTCCGTGCTTCTCACAAATGGCTTTTATCTGCCAAAAGAAGAGCGTATTTTTATATTTCCCTAAGGGAGCAATCCCTCCGGCATATATACTGAGATTGGGCTTGGGTACAATCTTTTCTAAATCGATCATATTGACAACACCCAAGCCTTTACACTTCGGACATGCCCCATACGGAGAGTTGAACGAAAAATTGTGCGGAGCAGGGTCGCTATATGATAGCCCCGTAGTAGGGCACATCAGTTGGCGGCTAAAGTGCCGTATGTCGTTCGTCTCGGCATCTTGAATCATGATCAACCCATCGCCGATTTTCATAGCAGTGCGTAGGCTGGCTTTGAGGTTGTTCTCAAATTTGTTGGACACCTTGAGCTTATCTACAAGCACTTCTATACTGTGCATCTTGTACCTGTCAACACGCATTCCGGGAATAATCTCTCTGATTTCTCCGTCGACACGCACATTCAGATAGCCTTTTTTACTTACTTGCTCGAACAGCTCTTTGTAATGCCCTTTTCGGTTGCGGACAACCGGAGCTAACAGGTAGATACCCTTGCCCATATAGCGGGTCATGATAAGTTCGATGATCTGCTCTTCGGTATATTTAACCATCTTCTCGCCTGTGAGGTAAGAATACGCATCTCCGGCACGGGCATACAGCAAGCGAAAGAAGTCGTAGACTTCGGTCGTTGTTCCTACTGTCGATCGAGGGTTTCGGTTGGTCGTTTTCTGTTCGATGGAGATGACAGGACTCAGCCCCGTTATCTTATCCACATCGGGACGCTCCATGTTTCCGAGAAAATGACGAGCATAGGCCGAGAAGGTTTCGATATAACGTCGCTGCCCTTCGGCAAAAATGGTGTCGAATGCTAATGATGACTTGCCGCTACCACTCAGTCCGGTAATAACCGTGAGCGAGTCGCGCGGGATTTCGACATCTATATTTTTCAGATTATGTACACGTGCACCAAAGACTTCTATTTTGTCGTTGGATTCTATATTGTTGGGTTTCATTTATTCCTCCGTACAGGATTAGACGTTATTATAAGCAGTCGCTTGAGGCGATCAGGGTTGTCGGTCGTAATAAAATCGACACCCATATCTACCATTTTCTGCATCTGAGCATCGTCATTCACAGTCCACACATTTACTTTCATGCCCGCATCGTGAGCATTTTTTATAAATTCGGGATGTTCCACAAACACGGCGTCTTTATAGTCGATGCCCCAGAATCCCTCTTTAGCCAGAGTTGCCGGATCGGGTGCATTCTTTACGCTGCCGGTGAGAAACGATACTTTGTTTTTTTTGTTCAATTTAATGAGCTCTTTGCAAGCATCCATGCTGAAAGATATGTATTCACACAGTTTTTCTACATTATATTCTTTTACCATATTATACACTACTTGCGCCGCATCTCTGTTACGCTCAGGGGTACTATGGCTTTTGATTTCTATTATCAGTTTGGTGTGATTCTGCTTGCTTATGACTTCGAGATGTTTTTCGAGTAAGGGCAGTTCTTCTCCATTTCTCAATCTTACGTTCTCCAGATCGGTATAATCAGACTCTTGAATAGGGATTGTTTTTTCTATTTTATTGTCATGATATATAACCGCCACATCATCAATAGTCAAGTGTACGTCTATCTCGCTGCCATAGAAATGTCCATCAATAGCATTTTGCAACGAACTTATTGAGTTTTCGACGCTCCCCTCTATGTCCCAATAACCGCGATGGGCAATAACACCTACGGCAGATTCTTTGTCGCTTTTTGCTGTTTCGGAAGTTTTACAACCGGATGTTAGAACCAATGCCAAGAGAACTGAAAGATAGAATAGCTTATTCATGTGTGATCCATTTTTTGTTGTGAACCTCTACTTTCTTCCCGTTATTGTAATGCAAGGATTCTTTTTCTGGAATCAGTATAGTGTATGTCTTAGATGCTTTCGCCGAGATTGTCAATTTGCGGTCGCGCAACCACGAATTAAAATCTTTCAATTGAGCGTAAGTTATACCCTGCTCGCCGGCGAATGTTGCCAAGTCGGCAATCGTCTCCGTAACGTCAACCTCTCTGAACTTTATCGGTTTGTATAACTGATCGGCATTCAATACGAATCCATATTTGTAAGGGTGTTCCATCACTTGTTTTATAGCCAGCATGCGATAGTAGTAGCGAGTGGTCTCTTCTACCAACCAAAGGTCGAGAGCTTCGTCAGCCTGTTGTTTGTTCAACTCGCCCGAGATACGTCCTTGCCCCGCATTATAAGATAATGCCACAGCCGACCAACTGTTGTATTTTCGGTAGGCTTCGTTGAGATACTTACATGCGGCTTCGGTCGATTTCTCAATAGAGTATCGTTCATCCACCTCAGTCGTTATTTGCAAACCGTATGATGCTGTGGTTTTCATAAACTGCCACAAACCCGCAGCTCCTGCCGGTGAATAGGCGCGGTGATTGAGGTTGCTTTCTATTACTGCCAAATATTTAAAGTCATCGGGTACGCCGTTTTTCTTCAATATAGGCTCGATGATAGGAAAATAGCGATTCGCCTTTTTTATCAGTATCATCGTGGTAGAATGCAGATATGTGAATCCGTTTATTTCGCGATCATATCGTTCGTGATAGTCGTACTGATTCAGATTTATGCGTTCTCCGGCAAAGATTAATTCTTCGGGAACATCCATAGATTTCGTCATAGACAAGACCGACGGCTGTTCTGACCGGGAAACTTCGAGATCATGATTGGATAAAAGAAAAAATGCGGCTATACAACACGCCGATATAGATAGAGTACCGATAAATAAACGTTTCATTTAATGTCTGTAATTTTTTAGATGTAGTAGTACACAAAGATAGCACTTTGAGTTCAAAGACCGATGATTCTGCTCTTGTCTTATGAGTTTTTAATAAAAGAGTTTAGCTTTCCTACTCTATTGTTTCTTTGAAGTAATATTCGCCTTCGAAGTTTGACGACAGATCAACATCTGATCTGAAAAGCCCAAATACGGAAGATCCCGAACCGCTCATCGAGGCATATTCTGCTCCAAGTGTATACAATTTTTCTTTTATTTCGCCAATCTTGGGATGAATAGCAAAAACGCTTTCTTCAAAATCATTCTTCAGTAAGCCTTTCCACTCACAAACGGGTTTGGCTACGATCTCCTTAGCGGTAATTCGAGTTGGGGTAGGCACTATTTTAGAAAAAGCCTCTTTCGTGGAGACAAAAACATCGGGTTTGACAAGTACGAAGGTATATCCGGATAATGAAAAATCTATCGACTCCATTATCTCTCCGATTCCGGTAGCATAGGCAGGTCTGTTGTAAATGAAAAAAGGACAATCTGCACCTAATTTCGCAGCCATCGGGATCAGTTCGTTATCAGAAATTTTTAACCCAAACTTTTGATTGAGAAGTTTCAACATAAAAGCAGCATCAGCCGATCCACCGCCCAGTCCTGCACCAAAAGGAATCTTCTTCAACAGATGAACCTCAATCGGAGGGAAGTCATAATTCTGCCGCAACAGACGAACAGCTTTCATTACCAGATTATCACAAGACGGTGCGTCTACTTCTATCCCTGACTGGACGAGGATGTCTTCCGCTTCTTTCCGTTCTATCACTTCGAGCGCATCTTTTACTCCGATAGGATAAAATACTGTTTCGAGATTATGATACCCATCTGTTCGTTTCGATACAATATTTAGTCCGAGATTTATTTTAGCATTAGGAAAGCAAATCATATTATAAGTAGTTTATCTGCAAAGATAGCTTATTTCATAATATATTTGTTTGCTGATGTACGTCGTTTGTTTATGAAAAACATGCGTTTGTTCAATTGATTTTCTATTATTTCGGTTAATCATAACCTTTGCGCTATGTTTAATGAAAACCAAATTATGATGAAAAAAATTTACAAGTTATTATTTCCGATAGCATTGATGATTCTATTTTTTGCTCTCAATGCTTTGGAAAATCTCCTTACTTCGAGGATAGATTGGAGATTGGAAGACACAGACACATCCTCTGCAAGTCTTATTATATTGAGCGCATGTTCTTGTCTTACCATAATGTTATCGTCCTATTATATCTGTTTTTCTTTCTTCAATAGAAAAAGAACATTAATCATATATCTTACTCTAATCAGCCTACTGTCGTTGCTGGCACCTATATTCTCCGGTTACTTCGAGCATATGCATCTATTAAGATCATTGACCTTAGGTATTCAGTTTTGTCTTTTAGGAGTAGCGATGTATTTATTATATGATTGGTATGAAAAGAAACAACAGACAAAACTCCTCAAACGACAAAATTTGCAAAGTGAATTGGCTTTGCTGAAGAATCAAATCAATCCTCATTTCCTATTTAATACATTGAACAACATCGACAGTCTCATCAAAAGCAATCCGGATAAAGCATCACACACTCTCGTCGAATTATCGGGCATGATGCGCTATATGATCTATGACACCAATGTGGAGAAAGCTCCTCTATCTAAAGAGTTGGAATATATAGAAAACTATATTGAGATACAAAAGTTACAATATCCGAATGCCCATTTGGTTAGCTATAAGGTAATAGGCAAGCCGGATAATATATCCGTTGCACCGATGATGTTTATTCCGTTTATCGAGAATGCATTTAAGCATTGCACTGATAAAGAGAGAGAAAACGCTATTCGTTTTTCGTTTGATCTAAGGGATGATAGAAAGATTTTGTTTTTTGCAATCAACATAGCGGACGCAACGCATCCTATTTCTAAAGATGAATCGAGTGGGGTAGGCTTGGACGTTGTGAAGCGCAGACTTGATTTGATTTATCCGAAAAGACATTCTTTGGAAATTAGAAAAGAAAATGACTTATTTTGTGTATCATTAAGCATCGACGTATGATCAATTGTATTATAATAGATGACACCCCTCTGGCTATTGAAAAGCTGGAGGGATTTGTCAAACAAACACCGGCACTGAATTTGATCGCCTCGTTCAACAACGGACTGGAGGCAATCTCTTTTGTGAGAGAACAGTGGGTCGATCTCGTGTTTCTTGATATGCAGATGGAGCAATTTACGGGCATCCAATTTCTCGAAGCGTTGCAATACAAACCGAAGATTATTATTGTTTCGGCATACAGTCAATATGCTGTACAGGGATTCGATTATAATGTGTCGGATTATTTGCTCAAACCATATTCTTTCGAACGGTTTCTGAAAGCGGTGGATAAGGCGTTGGCAGACATGCCGCAGAAGGTGCGTAAAGATTATATGTTTGTAAAAACTGAGTATCGGATGGAGCGTATCGACTTTAAAGATATTCTATATATCGAGGGCATGGGTGCTTATCTTCAGTTTGTAACCACTCAATCGAAAACAATGTCTTTGCTTAGTTTCGCACAGGTGGGAGAATTATTGCCTCCTGAGAATTTCGTGCGCACACACAAATCTTTTATTGTAGCCATGAACAAGATTAACAATATAGAACGCAATGTGATCAAAATAGCCGACAAAATGATTCCTATCGGAAAAAGCTATCAGGAGGAGTTTTATAAAAGGTTAGGATAATTTTGTCCTCAATGATCGAATCTGAGATAACTATACAACGGATAGTGATCTGAATATTTTACTTTATCCACAGTGCTGGTAAAGGCTTGCATGTTGCGTGTATGCATTATGTAGTCGATGCGAAACCAAAAGCCGTTTTCGTAGTAAGTGATTCCCGGTCCGAATCCGGTTTGTTCATACGAGTCAAGTAAAATTGTTCCTGCATTTTTTATCTTATGATAAGCGTATGATATCGGCGGATCGTTGAAATCTCCACAAACCACAACGCCATCCGTTTCCTGGCGATTGATCCAACGAGCTATCAGATCGGCATGTTGCGCACGTTTGATGTATGCAGCTCCCAATTTCATCTGCATCTGATTGGAAAGCTGATCGAATATCTTCGCATTTCTCGTTCTAAAGAAATCGTGATATAATTCTTTGTCATCCAATGTCAATCTATTCGATTCGAGATGGATGTTGAACAGACTGAGTGTTTTATCCTTTATCTGAATCTCATATTGTACAGCTCCATTCAATTCGCTGTCGATCGGTATTTGTTTTGTTTTCAGTATTGGGAATTTCGAATAACAGGCCAACCCGAAAGAATACGCTCCCTCAACAGTGCCTAACTTCACAACCGAGCGGTAAGGGTATGCATCAAGAATGTCGTCGAGTTCGTCAATCGAAATTATTCCGTCCGGATTAAACTTTTTGTTGTTTATCACAAATTCCTGCAAACAAATAATATCGGCATCCGAATTCTGCATGTAATCGAATATCGGATTAGACCTCGCCTCTTCTCCTTCTGCCCACCTAAAGCCTGCAACATTGTATGTCAGCACCTTGAAGCAATCTTCCTGAACCTCTTTCGTTTTTCCATGTACCGAGTAATAGACAAATATCGCTTCACTGCAAAAGAGTAAAGCCAACACACAAACAGCGACAAATCGCCACCGAAGAAAGGCGATCCAAAAGAAAAGGAACAACACATTGAAGATGAGTAATGCCGGAAAAATCAATCCGAGAAAAGCCGGAAACATAAACTGATAAGGTGGAAAATGCCATGCCGCAATAGACAATATCATCATTGCCAAAGAGACCAAATTGATAAGGAACAGGGCAAACATTGTTGTTTTGCCTATTATCTTGCCTATCAAACGTCGGTATTTGGAGAATGAGGAAAAAATCAATTTAATTGGAGGTAGGTCCATATAGGATAATGATCGGAAAGCTTAACTTTATCAACAGTACAGTTGTACGACTTCACATTCTTAGAGTGCATGATGTAGTCGATGCGAAACCAAAATTTATTCTCATTGTATGTTATCCCCTGTCCTTTGCCTGTCTCTGCAAATGAGTCTATCAGATCTCCTTTAATTTTGTGATAAGCATATGATATAGGCGTATCGTTGAAGTCTCCACAGACAATAATAGCATCAGTTCTGCCTTCTTGTCGTTTAATCACGGACGCAATCGTGTCTGCTTGAACAGCTCTAAGCTTGTATGCTGTACCTAATCGCTCACTTATGTTAGCCGTAACTTCGTTCAACATTTTTGTGTCTCGCGATTCGACAAAGTCTTTATACAATTGTTTGTCATTCGTTGTCAGTTTGTTCGATTCGAGATGATTGTTTATCAATGTTATTCTTTTTCCGTTGACCTCAATCTCGTACATCACAGAACCATTAAATGTACTATATGTCGGTATATGTGTGATTTTCTCGATAGGATATTTCGAATAACAGGCTACGCCGAACGTGTATGGGGTCGCATTCTCACCGAACCTCTTAATGGAGTGGTAAGGATATTTGTTTAGTATCTGATTTACTTCCTTCTCTGTGATGATTCCATCATTCGGCTTATCTTTCTTGTAGTGAGCTATGTATTCCTGAAGACAAACAATATCGGCATCCGTATCCAGTATGTAGTCAAATATTGGGTTCTTGCGAGCTTCTGCTCCCTTCTTCCATTTGAATCCTTGTACATTGTATGACAATATTTTTATACAATCGTTCGGTACCTTACTCGTTCTGCCATGCAGAGGATAGTATGTTGATATCGCTCCCCACGAACACAGCAAAACAATCACATTAACAAGTGCAAACTTCCATTTGAACAACAGAATCCAAAAAATAAGAGGTATGATGTTTATGATCAATAATAGAGGGAAGCCCAAACCTAAATATGCGAGAATCTCCGATTTCTCCGGCGAAACTACCCAGGCAGACATAGACAACAGCAATAGTGTTGCGAAAAACATATTGATGAGGAAGATGATAACAAGGACCCCTTTCCCTATTCTCTGGGCGAATTTCTTATTTTTTACTGGCATCGAACAAACGTTTTTTTTCACTATCGTTGAGGCTTGTATAGCCCGACGATTTTATTTTGTCCAAGATACGATCTATCTCCTCCGAGTTTTGCTTTTTTCTATTGTTGTATTCGTAGTCAGCCTCACGTCCCTTGTGTTTTACCTTCATCTTAGGTGGTTTGGGGCTAAACTTAAATAAGTCAACCAGCCAATCAATCGATTTTGTCATCCATGCAGCAATATCTTTCCCTTTGAGATACTGCTGGGCATACACATAGCCGAGTAGTGCTCCGCCGATATGTGCAACACTTCCTCCCGGATTATTCTTATCCAACGAGAAGAAGTCCATGATGAAGATGAATAAAGCGATGTAAATAATCTTTATGCGTCCGAACAGCAACAGCGAAACTTCTTGTTTGGGATTGTAGAATGCTGCGGCAAAAATGACTGCCATCACAGACGCCGATGCCCCTATCATAGGAATGCCGAAGGGGTTTCCTCCTGTCATTTCTACATACAACGGTATCGTGCTGAAGGCTATTATATATAGAATTGCTCCGGCCAAACCGCCGAACACGTACAAACTGGCGAGATTTTTCTGATTAAAATAAGTGAGGAATATTCGTCCAAACCAATACAACATAAGCATATTGAATAGGATGTGCAATATGCCTTCGTGGGCAAACATGTAGGAGAGAAGTGTCCAAGGATGTTTTGTAACATACATGATGTCTGACGATACTCCTATGTATCGAATGATATCGACAGACTCTAACTTGAATAAGTTAACAAACAGATTGAATATCGTCAACAAAAAGAATACCGCCACATTTATGACGATAAGCCGTGTCAACAAATCTTTCTGCTTAAATTGTATTTTTATTTGATCAATAATACCCATTGCGTTTGTTCTTGTATCTCCATATTAAAAGAATGATAACACCTGTAAGCAATCCGCCAAGGTGAGCAAAATGCGCTACATTATCGTCGGCGTTATTGGTGATGCCGGACAAGAGTTCGAATAGTCCGTAGCCTATTACGAGCCACTTTGCTTTTATTGGGAATGGAAATGGAATAATAAATAATTGAGCATTGGGGAACATCATCCCGAAGGCTACTAATATGCCGAACACAGCACCCGAAGCTCCAACAGTGGGAACCATCGATCCTGCGATAGCCGTAACAAGTAACTGAGTTAATCCGGCACCGATACCAGTTAAAAGGTAATAGGTTAAAAACTTTCTTGGACCCCAAACTGTTTCTAATGTGCGTCCGAACATGAATACGGCAAACATATTAAAAAATAAATGCCCGATACTTCCATGCATAAACATGTGAGTGATGATTTGATGAGGCATGAAATAATCACTTGCCACAGGGAATAGAGCCAAGTATTGTATAAGATAAATACCGATTCTTTCGAGCACTACATCAGCGAGAAAGGCCAGGGTAGTTACGATTAGAATATTTAGAGTTACCGGAGGTATAGAATTGGACAGACCAAAGTTTTTTTGATTTCTTGTAATCATTGAATCGTTTTTTATTAAGATCAGTCCGTAAAAGTAAGGATATTTTCCTTTACTGACAGAGGTTTTACCTGTTTTTCATTAAACAATAAACACATATAAATGTTTTTTTTATTTTTTTTGATATTTATTAAATTAAATATTCTATATTTGGAGTTCAGTAGTGATTAATAAGAGATTATCGAAATCTCAAGACCAAAATAATACTAAAGGAAAGAATACGTAATTCTCAAAAAATAATTACTTAAATATTGTCTAATTAATTTTTATATTTTTTAAGTTATGAACAAAACAGAACTTATCAATGCGATTGCCGAAAAATCGGGACTCAGCAAAGTGGACTCAAAGAAAGCGCTTGACGCGTTTGTTGAAGCAGTAACAGAAGAAGTGAAACAAGGAGGTAAAGTTGCTTTAGTAGGCTTCGGTACATTCTCTGTAACAGAAAAGGCCGCAAGAAAAGGAATCAATCCAAGAACGAAAGAAGTGATTAACATCCCTGCTAAAAAAGCAGTGAAATTCAAAGCTGGTTCAGACTTAGCTCTTTAATTAAGAGATAAAAGCTATAGGCTGGGGATAAGGTTTTAGACTTTATCTCCGGTTTTTATTTTAATAGTATGGGGATTAGCATCCTCTTTTTTTATATTTTTGCAACTCTGAATTAAAAAAATATTGAAACAAGAATATGAAGCCGGAAATAAAACTTCAAAACGATATCGTAAAAGCAATCAGTTCTTTGTACGAACAAGAAATAGGAACAGAAAATATTCAACTTCAAAAAACGAAGAAAGAATTTGAAGGGCAATTTACCCTTGTCGTTTTCCCATTTCTGAGAATGTCTAAGAAAGGTCCGGAGCAAACTGCTCAGGAAATAGGAGAGTGGTTGTCCGATAACTCGCCGGTGGTGAAAAACTTTAATGTGATCAAAGGTTTTCTCAACCTTACACTTAAGGGCGATTGCTGGCTTGAGGTGTTGAATGACATCAATGCCGATGCAGACTACGGTATGCGCAAAGAGCAGCCGGACTCGAAACTTGTGATGATAGAATATTCATCGCCAAATACAAACAAGCCGCTACACTTAGGGCACTGCCGCACCATCCTTCTTGGCTACTCGTTGGCTGAGGTGATGAAGGCGAACGGATATAAGGTGATAAAAACAAATATAGTAAACGATAGAGGTATACATATTTGTAAATCGATGCTCGCTTGGAAAAAGTGGGGCAATGGCGAAACACCGGAATCAAGTAGCAAAAAAGGCGACCACTTAGTGGGAGACTACTATGTGTTGTTTGACAAAAAATACAAAGAAGAGCAAGCCGAATTGCAATCGCAAGGATTGAGCAAGGACGATGCTGCTGCTCAATCGCCATTGATGGGCGAAGTGCGCGAAATGCTTCGCTTGTGGGAAGCCGGAGATAAAGAGACACTGGCACTTTGGGAAACAATGAATGCATGGGTATACGCAGGCTTCGATGATACATATGGCAAATTGGGTGTCGATTTCGATAAGATATATTACGAATCTGAAACATATATCGATGGAAAAGAAACGGTTCTTGACGGACTGAAAAAAGGAACTTTCTATCAGAAAGAGGATGGATCGGTATGGGCCGACCTTACCGGAGATGGGCTCGACAACAAACTCTTGTTACGTGGCGACGGCACTACTGTATATATGACACAGGACATTGGTACAGCCAAACAACGTTTCGACGATTACAAGATCGACAAAATGATATATGTAGTAGGGAATGAACAAAATTATCATTTCCAAGTACTCTCCATCGTTCTCGACAAATTGGGATTCGACTTCGGAAAAGATCTGTATCATTTGTCTTATGGCATGATCGAGCTTCCCGAAGGAAAGATGAAATCGCGTGAAGGAACTGTCGTAGATGCCGACGATATGATCGCCGAAATGGTGTCGACAGCAAAAGAAACTTCCGAAGAACTGGGTAAGTTGGACGGTTGCACAGAAGATGAAGCAAACAATATAGCCCGCATCGTTGGTTTAGGGGCGTTGAAATATTTTATTCTAAAGGTTGACCCTAAAAAGAATATGACATTCAACCCAAAAGAATCGATTGACTTTAACGGAAATACAGGTCCATTCATACAATATACATACGCTCGCATACAATCGGTGTTGCGTAAAGCTCAAGATTCGGGATACACGCTGCTTCAATCGTTGCCAACATCTATTGAACTGACATCGAGGGAAGAAAGCCTTGTGCAGACAGTAGGCGAATATCCGGCCATTGTGAAGCAAGCCGGCGACGAATACAGCCCTGCTCTAATTGCCAATTATATATATGACCTTGTGAAGGAGTATAACCAGTTCTATCACGACTGCTCTATATTGAAAGAAGAAAATGCTGATTTGCGTAGTTTCAGATTAATTCTATCTGCCAACGTAGGCAAAGTAGTTAAAAGTGGTATGGGACTGATGGGTATTGAAGTACCTGATAGAATGTAATACAATAGAACGATGTCATATAAAAGAATTATATTAAAGCGAGGAAAAGAAGATTCGCTGTTGCGTTTTCATCCTTGGATATTTTCCGGGGCAATTCATCAGAAAGATACGAGCCTGACGGATGGGGAAGTTGCAGATGTATATACCCATGACGGAAAATTTATCGCTGTCGGGCATTATCAGCCAAGCAGTATCGAAGTACGGGTATTGTCTTTCGAAGAAAGGAATATAGACGAGTCGTTTTGGTACGAACGCCTATCTTCTGCCTTGAAAATGCGCCAATCGTTAGGATTGATAAACGCCGAAAATAATTCTTATCGCCTTGTGCATGGGGAAGGAGATAATTTGCCGGGATTGATTATTGATATATATGCCGACACGGCTGTAATCCAGTCTCACTCGGTGGGGATGCACCTTGCTCACAAACAGATATCTGCCAGTTTGCAAGCAGTGATGGGCGACGTGCTGAAGAATATATACTACAAATCGGAGAATACGCTTCAGGGACGAGATGAGATGGTTATGGAAAACAGCTATCTGCTCGGTGGAAAGTCGGTAAACAATGTCGCTCTCGAGAACGGACTGAAATACTATGCCGATTGGGAGAAAGGGCAAAAGACAGGATTTTTTATCGACCAAAGAGATAACAGAGCCTTGTTAGGTAAGTATGCAAAAGGCAGATCTATACTCAATATGTTTTGCTACTCCGGCGGTTTCTCTTTATACGGATTGCGTGGCGACGCCAAATTGGTTCATTCGGTCGACAGTTCGGCAAAAGCAATTGTGTTGACAGACGAGAACGTAAAGATAAACTTCGGCGAAGACGACAGACACAAGTCGTTTGCAGAAGATGCCTTTAAGTATCTGCGCGATATGGATAAAGATGTGTATGATCTCATCGTATTAGATCCGCCCGCGTTTGCCAAGCATCGTGGAGCTATAAAAAATGCACTGCAAGGATATAAAAGATTGAACGCCGTAGCCTTTGAAAAGATAAAGACAGGGGGAGTCTTGTTCACATTCTCTTGTTCGCAAGCGATATCGAAAGAGGCATTCCGCTTGGCGGTATTTAGCGCAGCCGCCCAGACCGGACGGAAGGTGCGCATTTTGCACCAACTGACTCAGCCCGACGATCACCCTGTGAATATATACCATCCTGAGGGAGAATATCTGAAAGGGTTGGTACTGTATGTAGAATGAAAAGTTTTTGCATCTTTGTAAATGCAATCTATTTGGTTTTGAATCAGAAGAAACCTAACAAAATTTGAATGAAAGATTTTATTATAACAGATGCTCAAAACGAACGTGCGGTCTTGGTTGGTGTTATCACCCAGCATCAGACCGAAGAGCAAGTTGAAGAATATTTGGATGAATTGGCATTTCTTGCCGATACGGCACACATTGAGCCGGTAAAGAAATTTACACAGAAGATGGAATCGCCCAATCCTGCCACTTTTGTAGGAACGGGTAAATTGAACGAGATAAAAGCGTATGTTGAAGAACATGAATTGGGGCTCGCTATCTTTGACGATGAGCTTACAGCCAAGCAATTGAGAAATATCGAGAAGGAACTGAATGTTCCGGTTCTCGACCGCACAAGTCTTATTCTCGACATCTTCGCCATGCGTGCGCAAACGGCGTATGCCAAGACACAGGTGGAATTGGCGCAGTATCAGTATCTTCTTCCCCGACTGACGAGAATGTGGACACACTTAGACCGTCAACGAGGGGGTGGCGTGATGATGCGTGGAGTGGGGGAAACTCAGTTGGAGACCGACCGTCGTATCGTAACCGAAAAAATAGCTTTTCTGAAAGAGCAGTTGAAAACGATAGACCGCCAAATGGCATCGCAGCGCAAGAATAGAGGCAAGATGGTGCGCGTGGCATTGGTGGGATACACCAATGTTGGCAAATCGACATTGATGAACTTGTTGAGTAAATCGGAAGTCTTTGCCGAAAACAAACTCTTTGCTACTCTTGACACTACTGTCCGCAAGGTAATAATAGATAACTTGCCATTCCTGCTATCCGACACCGTTGGATTTATTCGTAAGCTGCCTACCAACCTTATCGAGTCGTTTAAGTCGACATTAGACGAGGTGCGCGAAGCCGATATACTGGTTCATGTAGTGGATATTTCTCATCCTAACTTTGAGGAGCAAATAGAGATTGTCGAAAATACGCTGAATGAGATTGACAAGACAGACAAACCGACAATGCTTGTCTTTAACAAGGTAGATGCATTCACTTATGTGCCTAAGGATGACGATGACCTTACCCCGATGACACGCGAAAATATTTCGCTCGATGAGCTGAAAGGTACGTGGATGCATAAGATGGCTGATGACTGTATCTTTATTTCGGCAAAAGACAAAATGAATATAGAGGAACTGAAAAACAGATTGTACGAGAAAGTGAAAAAAGTACATATCGAGCGATATCCGTACAACGATTTCCTTTTTCAAAGATATGAAGAGGAGACTGATTAACTATTGATGCAGAATCTAACCGCATATATCAAGAATGAATTAAATGGATTGTACCCGAAATCGGAAATACAATCCTTTGTTCGTATTATATTGTCGCATGTAACCGGGCGGGCATATGCTTTGCTTATGGCGCAGTCGTCAGATGTGTTGTCGCCAAGCGATAGAGCGACTGCTGAATGTATCGTTCGACGATTGAAGGACTACGAGCCTATTCAATACATCCTTGGCGAAACAGAATTTATGGGTTTACCTTTCAGGGTAAATCAAGACACCCTTATCCCCCGTCCCGAAACAGAGGAGTTGGTAGAATGCATCTTGAATGAAAACCAAAAATCAAACCCGGCTGTACTCGATATTGGAACAGGAAGCGGATGTATCGCTATTGCTTTGGCGAGATATATGAAAAACGCTGAGGTCTCGGCTTGGGATTTCTCGGAAGGAGCTTTGGCTGTCGCTCGCGAAAATGCGGTGTTGAACAGGGGCGGTGTTCACTTCGATTGTGTGGATGTGTTGAATGAATACCCAACGGGCAAGAGATTCGACATAATCGTGAGTAATCCTCCTTATGTGATGGAGAGCGAAAAACAGGAGATGGAGGATAATGTCCTTCGCTACGAACCTCATTCCGCTTTGTTTGTGCCCGACGATAAGGCTTTGATTTTTTATGAACGAATTGCCGATATTGCAAAGCATATATTATTACTCGATGGGCGTCTCTATTTTGAAATAAATCAGGCGAAAGGTGCTGATATGCAAGATATGTTAGCGGGAAAAGGTTTCTGTGATATACGATTGCATAAAGATATTAGCGGGTGTGATCGTATTGTTTGTGCCTCATTAAAGTCTTAGATATGAAATTGACCGAACCTCAGGCATTGAAACGTATTGCGGCATATTGCTCCAAAGCAGAGCGGTGTGAGTTTGATGTGCGGAGAAAGTTGTTGGGGTGGGAGGTAGAGCCGGACGCAATAGATCGTATTGTAGATCGGTTGAAGAAAGAACGGTTCTTGAATGACAGCCGATTTGCCCGAAGTTTTGTTAACGACAAACTTCGTTTCAATAAATGGGGGAAGGCGAAAATCGTTTACGAATTGAAAAAACGAAAAATCTCGGAGACGGATTATCGAGATGCTCTCAATGAATTTGAAGATGAGGATTTTGATGAACAGCTTCGGCATATTCTTACCATAAAATCGAAATCGGTAAGAGGAAAAGATGTGTACGATAAACGCAATAAATTGATTCGTTTTGCTTTAGGACGAGGCTTTTCGATGGACTCGGTGCTCAGAATTATAGATCAATTGCATCGTGAAGATTTGGAATGATATATTAAATCTATTTTTTCCTCCGCTTTGTGTCGTTTGCGACGAACGTTTGACCGAAAGTGAGGAATTTCTATGTGTCAGCTGCTTATCTAAACTGCCGATTGCTGATGTCCATAACTTTTGCGATAGCGAGTTGGAGAAATTATTGGCAGGACGTTTCCCTTTTCATAAAGCAATCAGTTTCACAGTATACCAGAAAGAGGGCATGATGCAACGGATTGTTCATCGATTTAAATATGGAGATGATTCGGCGCTTGCATATTTTATGGGCGAATTATGCGGAACGGCTTTTGTTGGAAAAAATGTTGTTGACGATATAGATGTTCTTATCCCTGTGCCTTTGCATACAAGGAGGATGAGGGAGCGAGGATATAATCAGTCGGAAGAAATAGCGCGAGGCATTTCCTCAAAATTGTCGATACCGGTGTGTGCGGATATCCTCTGCCGAAAGATAAATAATCCTCCTCAGGCTCAGACTCAATCACGGATGGAGCGTTGGCGAAATGTGAAAAATATATTTCATGTCGAAGATGAAACTTATTTAGTGGGGAAGCACATCCTTTTGGTGGATGACGTAATCACTACGGGGTCTACATTAGAGGCGTGCGCGAAGGCATTATTAGATGTAGAGGGAGTGCGGATCAGTGTCTTTGCTCTGTCTGCTGCGCAATAGCAGGCGATTATTCCAGCAAAAGGTTGACGGTCATGTGGTGCGGCCGGAATATCTCTTCATACTTGGAGGCTAATTTATCGGTATGGTATCCGAACAGTAAGCGGCAAAGGAATGATATATCTATATGAAGGTCTATATGCGAAGAATCAGTGGTTCTTGTGCACTTGCCGTTCTGCACTTTAAATGTTCCGTTATTTATTGCTAAGTTCTTATCCTCTACCTGTATGACTGCCGATGTCTGTTCATTTTCGTGGGCAAATATATCTAATAATGTGCGAGCATCGATAATCCGACCCATTGCCGCCAAATCAAACTTAGGAGGGTAGCCCTCCATTGCATGTTCCTCCATGATAGTGCAGAAGTCATCAAAACTCTTTTGTATACAAAAATCGTTGGAGCGATATCTTGTTTCGAATATTTCGTATGCATGTTCAATAGTGGAGGCTTTGTCTACAAGCTCTTTCAGTCCGATATCATTCGTTCCGTTGTCCGATATTTGAGTATAGCCGTATTTGTGGTAAAACGGGAATAATGAAGGTCCAGCCGGAATCAGTACTGTGAGCAGGATTTCGCGCTCAGCAGCAACTTCATGAGCTTTCTTTATTAGCTTATCCATATAGCCCCTGCCTCTCCACTCGGGTAGAGTGGAGAGGCCTTCTAAGTAGTAGATCGGGATTTCTTTCCCGTAGAATGTACATAGATATGGTGTCATATGCAGACATGCGACAATCGTGTCGTTCTCTTTATATACTAATGTGTTTTTGTGCCTGTATTTAGCTCCGAATCGAAGATCAATATACGCATCGGAGTCTCCGAAACAAGTCTTCCATACCTGTTTTATCGATTGGATAATATTTTCATTCGAAAATTCAATCATCGTACAATTGGTTTGACAACTCCTTCCTGTAACAAAATATCGGGTTGATAAGACTCCTTCGCCTTTCTCAGCGATTCAAGTCCCATATCCTCCTCTCGGTTGACATATTTGTATTTCGCCGCCTCGCATTCTATAAATTGCTGATTGATGATTGTGTATGCACCATTCATGTCCGAAAAGGCTTTCTCTACATGTACTACGAATGTATCCTCAATCAATTGTTCCCCAATAGTGAATGCAATGACTTTGCCGTTTACGCGGATTGCTCCCCCTTTGAGTTCGAGATATTCAAAATTGTCGAGCATCTTTTTTATTGCGATATACTCGTGGTTCAAAGAGTTGTTGCTCTTGTCCGTGTTTTTTGCTTCCCACTCGTCAAGCATAGAGATGCAATCGTCAATATCTTTTTGGGTTGTTAAAGGGAAGTAGCACCAATTGGGATAGTCTCGTTTGAATCGGTTGATGTGATTGCGTTTGCTTTGCAGTTTCTTGCCAGTCAGATGTATTAGCTTCTCGGAAAGATAGATGTACTCATAGTTTTTTCGATCGATAATGTACTCAAATTGCCCCGGCATTGCAGATTCTATTTTCTTCCACATTTCAGCCGTAACGCCTTTCATTCTGAAGGGGATTCTCCTGCTGTCTGCATCTGCCATTATGTTGAGCATTGCTTCTTTAATAGGAGTCTTACCCATCGGCATCATATAATATAGACTATTGTCATCATCCTTGAACCGAAGATATATTGTTCCTTGCTCTATGGCGTATTCGGTATTGAATTTTGAGTTCCACGCATATAAGTTGCCAAAGCAAAAATCACATGTTCTACATCTATTTCCTACAAAAATATTATCTATCAGTCTCTTATCTTGCAGCTCAATCTTTTTAAAATTGATCATAAATATTTCTTTAATTTATCTAATAAGGAAAAACAAAGAAAGTCGAAAAAAGTTTACAAATGGAGTAAAGCATAAAAAAACTCGAAAAGGTGAAAAATACCATCCGAATTATTTGTTAGTTTGATAAAAGTGTCCTACTTTTGCATCCCGTTAAAGGAGTATGGGGCACCGATCTTGAAGTGCAAAGTCTCGCAAAAACGTTTGCGGATGTCTTTTAGCGATATTCTTTATCTCGGGGGGATTAGCTCAGCTGGCTAGAGCACCTGCCTTGCAC
>CALNCC010000039.1 GCA_937875275.1 uncultured Dysgonomonas sp.
CCGATAGAGACCCGAGATATGCATGAAGAATATATGTCCGATCTGATAAAACGGTGTAGCGACACGGTATACGAAGCTCTGTGGGACAAGTATAAATAATGCGAACACAGATTAACCGATTAAATATGTATTTTTTTGTACTTTTGCAATCTATCTTAATTAAATAGCAAAATGAAATTTCAGAAAAAGCTTGTACTCCTTTTTTCATTCTTATTCCTCAGCACAATTGTCTTCTCTGTTGGGGGAATCAACATGAACGAAAAAATATTTATAATAAAAAGCGGAGACGACTATATCACCCACACGGTTACATCCGGAGATACGGTATATTCTATCTCCCAAAAATACACCATTCCGGTGAATGATCTTTACGCAATGAATCCCGGAATAGAAAAAGGCATCCGTGTAGGGCAGAAAATAAAGATTCCCGCCACACAAGGCAAAGGGACAAAACAGGACGAGGATCTCTCCCACACAATACTGCCCAAACAGACCATCTACGGCGTTGCCCTATCCTATGGCGTTACAGTAGATGATCTTACAAGTGCAAATCCGGGCTTGAACGAAAACAACTTTAAAGCAGGGAAAACAATCGCCATTCCTAAAAAGAGCACTTCGGATGAGACAAACAAATCATCATCAAAGAATCTCACACTGATTAAACACACCGTTGTCAGCAAAGAAACGCTTTACTCTATAAGCAAAAAGTATGATGTATCTACAGATGACATATTTGAGGCAAATCCGATTCTACTAAATTCGAATCTGAAAGTGGGAATGAAAATAGATATTCCATCAAGTACCGGATCGCAAAAACAAGAGAGTTTTTTGACTCATCAGGTTGAAAAAGGAGAAGCTATTTATGGCATTGCTCAGAAATATGGTTTGACTGTCGATCAATTGATCACACTCAATCCAGAACTAAAAGACAGCACTTTGAAAAGTGGCATGAAAATAAGAGTAGAAAACACAAATATAGCAACAAACACAATCACGGGGAATCAAAAGATTGAGGCATACCGCCCTTCGGATGGAGTTATACGCATCGGGATATTGCTGCCTTTCTCTGAAAATCAGGGCTCGGTAGGGCAAGACAGATGGGTTGATTACTACCAAGGTTTTTTATTATCGCTGAAAGAGTTGAAAGAAAAAGGATATAGTACCGATCTTGTCACGTTTGACATTGGGGAAGAGAAAGATACGAAAAAATTAAAGAGTCTGTTGGAGACTGTTGAAATGAATCAGCTCGATCTTATTATCGGTGGCGTTCATGAGAATCAAATAAAATTGCTGACTGACTTTTCGTTGCAATCGGGAATAAAATATGTAGTTCCTGTTGGGAGTAAGATATCGACTAAAGATGGGAACAACGCTATCTTTCAGGCGACAACACCACACAGCAGCCTTGAGTCTCAGATATTCACCGCTTTTCGTGAGCGATTCAACAATGACAATATAATATTCATTTCGCGGGCAGCCGGGAGCAAATCGAAAGGAACTCATATAGAGTCGTTTAAAAAAAACCTGAAATCGAACAACATCGCATTCTCTTCAATATCCTTAGGGCAAGACATACAGCAAGTCTTGGAAGGGGTGATGAATTTGGGGAAAAAGAACATCATCATTCCCGAATCCGATGACCTTGGCTCGCTGAAAGAAATAACAAATACATTGGCGACATTTGAAGGCTATACCGTTTCTCTGTTCGGTTACCCGGAATGGCAGACATATGACGGTGTTACTGCACAACTGCACAAATACGACACCTACATATACTCGTCCTTCTTCTTAGACGAATCGAACTGGAAAACGAAAACGATAATGAACGACTATAAACAATGGTATGGTCGAGGCATGGTGGCATCCTATCCCCGATATGCATTCTTGGGTTATGACATAGCCCAGTATTTCGTTACTGCATTGAACCGATTTGGCAAGAATTTCCAGAATGATATAAATAATTTATCGGCGCCAACCTTGCAATCTTCGCTACAATTCAGAGCAGACGAAATCAACGGCGGGTATATAAATAAAGGTGTTTATTTCGTTCATTATAAACCGGACATGGTAGTTGACAAAATTGAGATTAAGAAATAAAAGACAATGCTCAACCGATTTATTGCAATAATATGTATATGTGTGTGCATTGGCAGTAGCGATGCATACGGACAGAAAAACAAGTTCAAACCCGAATGGAACGTCGGAGTCGGCTTTGGTCCAACACTCTCGTCTGTCGACCTGCGCAACTTCAGAGGAGCTACCGTTCGCTCTAACTCATACATGCAATACCATGGCGGGTTTGCGATCAGATATATAACCGAAAAGAATTTAGGTGTAATTGCCGAACTGAACTATGTACAAAACGGATGGGATCAGGAGTTTAAAGAAAACCCCAACAATTTTGCCCATCATCACAAGTTGAATTACTTAGAAGTTCCATTCTTGGCTCACATATACTGGGGTAACAAATTTCGTTATGTAGTCAACTTCGGACCTAAAATAAGTTATTTGCTCAGTGAAAGCGAGAAGATGAGCGACACCCTGAAAGATTACCTTTCGAGCGGTGAGATGCCCGAATCGTTTATAACCCACCAATATTTTCGTGATGCGGAGAAAAAGTTCGACTATGGGCTAATATTTGGAACGGGAGTAGAATTCAGAAGTGGAATAGGAAATTTCATGCTGGAAGGGCGTTATTATTACGGACTTGGGGATATTTATAAAAATAAAAAAACAGACTATTTTCAACGATCATCAAACAATATTATATCTGTCAAACTGACATACTATATAGAGATGTTCTAAAAAACGCGATTTGTCTCTCATGGCTCGAATATACAAACTATCACTATCCGGGTTAAAATTAATCTATAAAGTTCGCCACCACAAAGGGTACGGCATACACTCGCCATTCGTTTACAATCTGGTACACAACGTGATCGAGGAAAAAAGAACGTTCTACGCCTACGAAGATATACGCTCCTTTCTTACCGATTATTTCCCCGACAACACATTTCGCACAAGCAAACATGACAGGCTTGTATTCAGATTGATAAACCATTTCAAAATAAAGTCTGTTTTAGAAATCGGATCGGGAACAGGGGAAGGTACGTTATATATCACCGCCCCGTCTAACGAAATAAAATGCTTTTGCTTCGAGGCTGACACAACAAAAAAAGAGATCGCAGAAGATGTATACTTGCAGTGGGACAAAAAAAACAACATTACATCGCTTAACAGCATCAGTTCTATTTTTTCTACAAAAATAGAAGCTGTAATAATCGATTTAAACAATTATTCGGATATTGATGATGATTTTATCAACTTTATCAAAAACATTTATTCCGAAAAAATGTTTGTTCTTGTAAAAGGGATAAGAAACAATAAAAAGCACAAACGCATTTGGTCTAAAATAGCTGAGATAGAAGAAAGGACAGCCAAGCTCGATTTGTTTAATATTGGAATCATATTCTTTCACAAAGATCTGTATAGGTGGAACTATCAGATTAGTTTTTAAAGATTACTAAAGCCCGTTTCTCTATGAAAAAAAGTTTGGTATATACGCGAACAGGCGACAAAGGAACAACTTCCCTTGTCGGTGGCACAAGAGTGGAGAAATCCCACACAAGACTTGATGCCTATGGGACAATCGACGAACTAAATTCATTTGTCGGTTCACTCAGATGTGAAATCGAAGAAGAGGAGGAGCAAGAGATGCTCATGTTTATTCAAAATAAACTGTTTGTCATCGGTTCATACATGGCTACCGAGACAGAATCGATAGCACCCAAGGCGGCGAGCATCATTACCGACGACAACATTGATCGCATAGAACGCAAGATGGACGAGATTGACAACAATCTGCCCCCTATTCGCCAATTCATATTGCCCGGAGGCAGCGAGTCGGCATCTCGCGCGCATATATGCCGTACAGTCGCCCGGCGAGCAGAAAGGTGCATGCATCGGGTAAAAAAAGATTACCCTGTCGACGACAACATTATGAAATTCGTAAACCGTCTGTCAGACTATTTTTTCCTCCTTGCTCGCAAAGAGTGTAACAAAAAGGGGACAGAAATATTTTGGAAACAGGACACTATATGAAAATTTATTATATTTTTGCCAAAATTTGATTTATCATCATTATTCATAAAAACACAAAAAATATGTACTGGACATTAGAATTAGCCTCAAAATTAGAAGATGCCCCATGGCCTGCAACCAAGGATGAGCTTATTGATTATGCTCAACGTTCTGGTGCCCCAATGGAATTGATCGAGAACTTACAGGAGATTGAAGACGAAGATGAAGTCTTTGAAACTATCGAAGATATTTGGCCCGACTATCCGAGTAAAGAGGATTTCTTCTTTAACGAAGACGAGTATTAGAGAAGAACGCGACAAAAGGCTTTAAAACAAAGCAGATATACAGGCGATTAGGATAACAAAAAAAATTATCCTAATCGCTTTTTTATGTCTTTTTTTACTATATTTGTTGCCTAAACGGAACCTCTAATAGGGGATATTCCTTTAAAATTGCAGAGTAATAGGTAAAAGAATGGCTCATTAACCGAAGTTCAGGTGATAATAAGTTTACCTCATATCTGCCTTTATAGTTAGCTTTGTAGCAAGCTGCAACAATCACCACGAACCTGCTGACCTACCGACAGAAACAGAATAAATAAAAATAACAAATAAGAGTTAAGATAGGTTTTATCATAATAACATAAGTCAAATACATAACCCTTTAATAATACAATTATATGAAACAGTACACTAAATTCACAAATCTATTCTTCATGGCTCTGTTTAGTTTCGTATTATTCTCATGCTCAGAGGATAATGAAGAAACTGAATATGAATATGACAAGCATTATGTGAATAAACAGCCCACAGAGGATGAAGTAAAAACCCAATTCAGCGGCAAAGTAGCTTTGCTTCAAGAGAATAATGATAATGTATTGGAGTATTTGAATAAACGACTCATCAACACTGCGACCGAACTTACCGAGAATACAGATGTCGTGGTAATGGATGAAGCGAAAGTTCAAAGCCTCTTGAACAACGAAACGGAATATGGTATTTTGAGGAAATTGTGGAACTCTAATAAGGTCATGGTATTCATTAATCCCGGCAGTGATGCTTTTACCTTGGTGGAACGATTGAAGCAGCTGGATCCTACGGCATCGGTAGCTGCTCCTACAGAGAGCGACCTTGATCAGTTTAAGAATATTCATGTGTATGCAACACGCGCCGACGGTGCCGCATTGTATCATGAAAAGGTTGATAATCCCAGAAGCACCGCACACGGTATTATCTGTGAAGTGACGGAAGAAGGAGAAAAAGAAATATTCAACGGTCAAATCGCTTCGACACATAAACCCAATGAATACAACAAAGGACGCCTAGCCGAGAATGTGGCTGCATGGCTCAACGAGCGTGCACTTCTGGGAGAGCAACACGATGTAGCCTTTGTTCGATCAGACAATTCATACTCGGTTGAACCTACACCTGTAACGTTCTATTTTTCGATAAATATTACGCATGATTGGTTCAAAGAATACAGTCCCAAAGATGCCAAAGTTCCATCGTCGACAATGGTTGATGCTAAAGCGCATTTAGAAATATACGGCACTTATTCTACAACTCGCAACTGTGATGTATATGACATAAATATTTATGAGGAATTTCCCGCCAATAAGACCTGTATAGAAGACAAATATGTTCACGAATTTTTGGCGTATAATTATAAATACACCGGAGGATGCTACTCCGGCCCCACAGTAGATCTTCGTTTGAAAGACATCCCAAAACCTTCCATTGAAGTTGAAGAGGCTGCTCCGTTACCTCAAACAGACGGCAAATACAATAACACCCATTATCCCATGCAAATAGGCTTTGGAGGCTCTCTACAAGGTAATTTGTCTGCGACACCGGGCTTATCAGCCGGATTGAGTGTGAGTTGCCAGTTACCCCATACTACCACCAGTTTCAACCATGCAGAGATGCCTATTGATTTTTCCAACGATGACAAGCATGCGAAATGGACCTATTCAACAGACTACAGAGCATATAAATGGATGTGGGGAATTAACCCTACATTTATTAACATACCTGATGTGGTCAAATCGTTTTGTAAAACCGATCAGGCTGTTACTTTTATCGTGAACAATACCAAATCCTACGGAGAAAAGAGTGTTACATTACTTTTGGATCTCCAGTGGAATTTTTTCAGTGAATATGCAGATCCTTGGGAGCATTGGACATTTCGACCAAGAGAAGTTATACCTTACCTATCTACTAAAATGCCAAAGGTAAACCGCTATTTCGACAAGTATACGCCATATCCTTTGCCTGGATATTCAGACATCGGAGATGGTAGTGAATGGGGTAACCTTGAGGAGCGTCTAATGCGAAACATCAACTATCGTGCTTTGTGCGACGAAACCCTTCAGGTGGGTGCTCAAACAGAAAAGGGTCTTGATGTAACCGCTGAGAACATTTGGCGTACAGCCATCGAGTCGCTCGTAACGCAATACAACGGAACAAAAACAACCTATGAATATGTCATAGCATTGGCCAGAACCAACGGTACGCACATTGAACTCGGTCTTCACATCAAAGACGGTTTATGGCGTCTTATCGAAGATGTGGATCATATCGATAAATAGTGTTCATAATCATCACTCCCTTCCCGCGTTCTCACGATGAGCGAAATATACCTACTTAAAGATTGAGGTAATATATACATTGCCTTGATCTCTTTTTCGTATACTTTTCTTATATTTGCAATAGTTTTTTTACAGACTCAATAAACCAATTTATACTTACAACTTATGCAACTAAAACATTTATTTCTTGTTTTGACTCTCGTATTTTTCACGAATTGTAGTACTACAAACAAAAATACAGAAGAGGATATTATCCCATATTCAATCGCCGAACGTTATTTTGTGAATAACGATATTGAAGATAAACTCATAGAGCTAACGATCACTACCCAAGACGAATTTGACAAATACTTTGGGATGGCAGCTGTGATGGGAGAAAACGGACGCCCGACAGATATTGATTTCGCAAAGCAATATGTTATTGCGATAATACTACCATCCTCACAAAACGCGGCTTCCGTTTCTGTAACCAAATTATCAGAGCAAGACAACAGCCTCAAAATAGAATATCATGTAACTAAGGGCGAGGAACAATCATTTACGAGTCGCACACCTTTGCTTCTTATTCTTGATAAGAAATATTCGGCAAAAGCAATATTTGAGCAAAAGCCGATCTAAAAAGAATCGGATACTGATCCGATTACAAAAAAACGACACAAACTCATATTACCATGGAGATAATAGACTATAAATTGCTCGACAAAGTAACCAGTCAGGCAAAAGAGAGTGCGCGATTGAGGATGAATTATAACTTTCACACATCGCTCGAAGACCCTATCAACCGATTACTGAATGCCGTTGAGCCGGAAACATACTTCCCACCTCACAGACACCTCAATCCGACAAGGGGAGAAAGTTTCATTATACTCAGAGGAAGTGTTTTGGTCTTCATTTTCGATGACGAAGGCAATATAACTTTCACTACAGAATTGTCGCCGACGAAAGGAATGTATGGTATGGAGTTAGATCCCGGAGTATGGCATTCTCTTATTGTTTTAGAAACCGGAACCGTTGTTTACGAAGTAAAAGAAGGTCCTTATGTACCTCTTTCGCCCGAAAACATCGCCCCTTGGGCACCTGACTCCGCAAAGAAAGAGGAAGTAACAGCATATATGAATCTACTTAGAGACGAAGGATTGCAGCGCATCGGATAGTAATTGTGCATTTTCTGCAAGACTGACAAGATAATCTTTTAGAATCTCTCAAAAGTTTATATCTTTGTGTCCCAATAAATTCAGATATAATATAAACGATATACAGCAATATGTTTGAAAGCTTAAGTAGCAGATTAGACAGGTCTTTTAAGATATTAAAAGGAGAAGGCAAGATAACCGAGATAAATGTTGCCGAAACATTGAAAGACGTACGTCGAGCGCTCCTCGATGCCGACGTTAACTATAAGACAGCAAAAGAATTTACCGAAACCGTAAAGGTTTTGGCGTTAGGGCAAGATGTCCTCTCTGCGGTAAAGCCTCAACAGTTGATGGTCAAGATCGTTCACGACCAATTGGCTCAATTGATGGGTGGCACATCTGTCGAGGTCAACCTAAAAAGTTCTCCGGCAATCATCTTGATGTCTGGTCTTCAAGGTTCGGGAAAAACAACTTTCTCGGGGAAGCTGGCGCGAATGCTGAAAACAAAAAAAGGGAAAAAACCTTTGTTGGTCGCAGACGACATCTACCGTCCTGCGGCAATAGAACAGCTGAAAATATTAGGGGAACAAATCGAAATCCCGGTTTACTTTGAGGATGGAAATAAAAATCCTGTTGAGATAGCGCTGAATGCCATCAAGCAAGCTAAGGCAAACGGCAACGACGTTGTTATCATAGACACCGCCGGTCGTTTAGCGATTGATGAAGAGATGATGAAGGAAATAACTGCAATAAAAAATGCGGTTAATCCGGACGAGATTCTTTTCGTTGTAGACTCGATGACAGGGCAAGATGCCGTAAATACAGCAAAAGAATTTAACGACCGATTAGACTTCGACGGAGTAGTTTTGACCAAGCTCGATGGTGATACCCGAGGCGGAGCGGCATTGTCTATCCGTTCGGTTGTGAACAAGCCCATCAAATTTGTCGGAACCGGCGAGAAAATGGATGCAGTAGACGTCTTCCACCCCGAACGTATGGCCGACCGTATTTTGGGTATGGGAGACATCGTTTCGTTGGTTGAGCGTGCTCAAGAACAATACGACGAAGAAGAAGCCCGCCGTTTACAGAAGAAAATCGCAAAAAATCAATTCGATTTCAACGACTTCATCGGACAAATCCAACAAATAAAGAAAATGGGGAACCTCAAGGAATTGGCTTCAATGATTCCGGGGGTAGGAAAAGCAATCAAAGATTTAGATATAGACGATGATGCGTTTAAAGGCATCGAAGCCATCATCTACTCGATGACACCGACAGAAAGATCCAATCCCGAAATACTGAACGGGAGCCGTCGTCAACGCATTGCAAACGGTAGCGGGACATCGATACAAGAGGTTAACAAACTGGTAAAACAATTCGACCAAACACGCAAAATGATGCGAATGATGACTCAAAATAAAGGCAAGATGCCCGGAATGAGACGATAATACCATTCGATAAAAAATAGACAAAAGCTGAATATCGTCAGATGTTCAGCTTTTTATTTACCCAAAATCTATACCTTTATCACTCTAATAATTGTCTGAACCGATGAAGCTTATCCAATACAATACATTTCCGGCTGATAAGGTTACAGCCTTTACGACAACAATAGATGGCGGATGCAGTAGCGGCAACTATACGTCCTTCAATCTCGGCGAATACTGCAACGACGAGGAGACGAATGTCATCGGGAACAGAAAGGAGCTTGCAGCAAAGCTCAACCTTGCCTCAGATAACATTTTTGTCCCTTATCAGACTCACGAAGACCGTATACTGATAATAGATGATAACTTTATCAATGCGTCGGCTGAAGAGAAATCAAAATTACTCAAAAGCATCGACGCCCTCGTTACAGGCAAAGAGAACATCTGTATCGGAATCACAACAGCTGATTGTGTGCCGGTATTGCTCTATGATCCTAAGAATAATATTCTCGCAACAATCCATGCCGGATGGAAGAGCACCGTTGCTCGTATCGTAGAAAAAACAATCAGGGTGATGAGCAAGACCTTCTTATCCCATAGCGAAGACCTCTTGGCGATTATCGGTCCATCTATTTGCCCGGTATGTTTTGAAGTAGGGGATGAAGTCGGAGAGCGGTTTGAAAGAGCCAGATATCAGTTGTCCGATATTGCTACAAGACACCCACAGACCAACAAACTACATATAGACCTAAAAGAAGCAAACAGACAACAGCTTGTTGCAAATAATATCCAATCTGACAACATCGAGATCAGTCCATTGTGTACGATGCAAGAGCCCGGATTATTCTTCTCTGCCCGCCGACAAGGATATAACTCCGGCAGAATGCTTTCGGGAGGGGTCTTGCATACAATGAAGAAATAACGCACTCCAAATAAGCCATTGCGATCCACCACAAAGGTCGATTCCGGTTAATTTTAGTTAATGTTTCCAATAAATATAATTTCCAATGGAAATATATTTATATTTGTACCATAATTCTTAAAAAGGAAGAGCTATGATACAGATTATAAAAAACAACTGGACATATATCGCGGGTGCTATTGCCGGAGCGATAGGCGGATATTTATATTGGAAATATGTAGGATGCAGTACCGGTACATGCCCAATCACATCCTCTCCACTATCAAGTTCCATTTATGGTATTTTGCTGGGAACTTTATTCGGAGGTATTTTCAAAAAGACAAAAAACAATAACCCCAAAGAATCATAGATATGAAAGATCGGATAGTAAAGGATTGGAACATCTCCCGCATTCTTCGTTCCTTATTAGGACTCGCAGCAATCGCATATGCGATCTATTCCGGGCAGTATTTGTTCCTCATCATCGGAGCCTTATTTATCGTGCAATCGATACTAAACTTATCGTGCTGTAGTTGTGGTACACAAGCATGCGGCGATGAGAATAGGAACAAGAAAGGCATTTACAAAGATCACATCAAAGAATATAAACCAAAATGAAGAAAAACCTAAGCATCATTTTACTCGCAATTATGGTTCTCTCGGCATGCAACAGTAAGCCACAGAGCGATAATGAAGAGCAATCAGTAGAAACCAATAAAACAAAGAATGAAATGAAAACAATACATTTAACAAAAGCTGAATTTTTGACCAAAGTTGCCAACTTCGAACAAAACCCGAATGACTGGAAATATTTAGGAGACAAACCTGCACTAATCGATTTCTATGCCGACTGGTGTGGTCCATGCAAGGCCATAGCACCCACACTGGAAGAGCTTGCTGCTGAATATGATGGACAGATATACATATACAAAATCAACACTGAAAAAGAGCCCGAATTGGCGACAGCTTTCGGTATACGTAGCATTCCATCTTTACTATTTGTACCCACCGACGGACAGCCACAGATGGCTATGGGAGCTATGCCCAAACATCAATTAAAAGAGGCTATAGATAACGTTTTATTGAAAAAATAGGCGTATAATTGTACTCAAATTCACGACAAATACATTTCGATATGGGAGAAACTCAGGTAAAAACGCTTTGCCGAATCAGGGATATTTATCGATCTATTGCTGATTTCGAATCTGCTTTTCAGCAAAAATACGGATTGAATCTCAATGAGGGAATGTTACTTTGCACCCTGAACAGTAATAAATATTCTTCGAGCGAAATAGCTGAGATTTTATGCCTTAGCAATTCTAACACATCGAAAGTTATTAAGTCGGTAGAACAACAAGGATACGTCAAACGCATTATGGGAAAGGACGACAAGCGACAGATGTATTTTTCACTTACTGAAGCCGGTCGCAAAAGGTTGGAATCGATAAAATGTGATAGCATAAACATTCCCGAACTGCTGCAACCGGTAATTCTCCCTTAAGAAACTCAATATTTTCTTTTGCTATTTTCCTCTCATTCTGAATCTATCTTACACATAGATACAATTCTTTCAAAGAGAAATAACTTTGTTTTCACATTGATTCTTCTTAAAAATATTACCTTAGTGCTTCGTTTCACACTACAAGGTAATTACATTGCAAATGAAGAATCATCGAATCATTGGTCTGTGCTCCATATTATGCGCACTGCTTATTACAACGTCTTGCTGTTCCGATACAGAAAAATCGTACCGAGAAATCGCTAAGGAAGCCTGGATATATAATTATTCAATGTTCTACAACTACAAGAGCATTTATCATTATAGTGTGGATGAGCAATCGCCTGATTATGCAAAGGAATATAATCGTTTCAAACATTACTCACGTATGTTTACACACGAGGATACAACTATTGTAACCCCAAACAACGACACACCATATTCTTGGGCTATCCTCGACCTTTCCTCAGAGCCTGTCGTAATGGAAGTGCCTGCCATGGTTCCTGATGATCGCTATTATGTAATGCAACTGGTTGACCTTTATACTTTCAACTTCGCATACATCGGATCACGCACAACAGGCAACAAATCGGGGAAATATATGATTGCCGGACCCGAATGGAATGGTCATCCGGTGCGAAACAAATTTGGTTGCCGTACTTGGGCGCACCGAACTGCTAAACGACGATGACATGCCCGAGCTCGAGAAATTGCAAGCGCAATATAAGCTGACTGCTTTACATGAATATACCGGTCAACCGGCACCACAAAAGAAAGAGTATGCAATGCCTCTGCCCGAATGGGACGAGAGCGTATTAGAAAACACTTCGTTTATCAACACAATGAATGCGTTGCTGCAATACGCGTCAACACATGATTCTGAGAAAGAAATGAAAAAACGTTTTGCCAAGATAGGAATTACTCCTGGACAGCTCTTCGACCCTACAAAATATTCAAAAACAGAATTAGATTCTATCAACGCAGGTATACAAGATGCGCAAAAGGCTTTGCAGGAAAATATTTCCGGCACAATAAATTCGATGAATCTATTTGGCACAAGAGAAGATCTTGGCAATGACCCTTTGGTAAGAGCTGTGGCTGCTGCAATAGGAATCTATGGGAACACCAAAGAAGAAGCAGTATATGTTGGCAGCCAAACGGATGTCAACAAAGAACCTCTTTCGGGAGAACACAACTATGTGTTGCATTTCACGAAAGAACAAATACCTCAGGTCAAATACTTCTGGAGTATAACTGTATATAAATTGCCGCAACGTAGTTTGGTAGAAAATTCAATTGCCCGATATGCCCTCAATGACAAATCTAATTTGACCTACAACGAAGATGGCAGTCTGGATATTTATTTGCAACCAAGTTCTCCGACAAAGAATGTATCAAATTGGTTGCCAACCCCTACAAAAGGAGCATACAATTACGTGATCCGCATCTATGGACCAGCAGACGATATAATCAACGGTAAATGGCAACAACCTTTACCTACAAAGGAATTGTAAACATCTATTCTACGCAATGTCTACATTACGGCTTCCATCGGGTAAAATGGAGATGGAGACATTGACGGTGTCGTTAGGTAAAAGCTCTTCGATCAGTTCCGGCCATTCGATAAAGCATAAGCTGCCACTGTAAAAATAATCCTCATAGCCGAAGTCATACACTTCCTCTATCTTGTTTATACGATAAAAGTCGAAGTGATAAATCAGTTCGGCACTATCTGATCTGTATTCGTTGACGATGGCAAAGGTAGGGCTATTGATTACGTCCTCAACACCCAAATTCTCGCAAATGGCTTTGATGAAAGTCGTTTTGCCGGCACCCATTCCTCCACGAAAAGCAAAGACCGTGCGATCTCCCATTCGGCGTATAAACTCTATTGCTGCACCATCAATGGTGTCTAATGATTCTATCTTTATGTTCATACTCTTTTATTTAGATGAAAGCGTTATAAAAGGAACAATCATTTCTTCCATCGAAATACCTCCATGTTGAAATGTGTCGCCGTAATAGGATACGAAATAGTTGAAATTGTTGGGGAAAGCAAAGAAGTCTTCTCCTGTTGCAAAGATATATTTTGTGCTGATGTTAGGAACCGGAAGACCGAATTTTTCGGGAGACACGATATCGTAAACCTTTTTTCTGTCGTATCCTATATTTTTTCCGACTTTATACCTCACATTCGAATTGACTCCTCTATCAGAAATCACTTTAAGGGCATTTTTAACCCTTATCGTTCCATGATCGGTAGTCAGTATTATCTTATACCCTTTTTCTGCGGCCTGCCGCAAGAGATGCGCCATATTGGAATGAATAAACCACGACTTTGTGATTGATCGGTATGCAGCCTCATTGGCGGCAAGCTCACGAATCATCTTCGACTCGGTACGGGCATGCGACAACATGTCTACAAAGTTGCATACTACGACATTCAGTTGATTCGTCCCGATACTATTCAACTGTTTCGAAATGCGATCTTCGTTTGCCGAAAAACTGAATTTGTTGTATGAAAAAGAATAACCTTTCCCCAATCGCTCCAACTGGGCTTTTATCAGGGCTTCTTCGTTGATATTTTTGCCTTCATCGTCGTCTTCGTCAATCCAGTATTCAGGATATCGGCGAGCTATCTCGGCAGGCATCATCCCTGCAAAAATTGCGTTTCGAGCATATTGGGTTGTCGTGGGCAGAATGCTGCAATAAATGTCTTCTTTCAACTGAAAATCATTGGTCAGCAATTCTTTTATAGTCCACCATTGATCGAGGCGGAAATTATCGATCAAAACAAAAAAAACTTTTTCTCCACTGTCCAACAACGGAAAAACCTTCTTGTCAAAGATTGACGAACTTAGCAGCGGCTTTTCATTATCCGCCCCACTTACCCATGTTTCATAGTTTTGCTTAACAAATCGGGAGAACATACGATTTGCTTCCTCTCGTTGCATATGCAAAGTATCTCTCAATGGGCTTTGAGTATGTGACAGTTCAATGTCCCAATATGAGATTTTTTTATATATTTCGACCCATTCGGTAAAAGTCAGATCTCTGTTGATCTTCTCTCCTATCGCAGAAAATTGATCTCGATAGTTCTCATCTGTAACTTCAGAAACGATATCTTCTTTCTGAAGGTTTTTTTTCAGCGAAAGTAATATCTGATGCGGATTAACAGGCTTGATGAGATAGTCGGCTATTTTTCTGCCTATGGCGTCAGACATAATCCCCTCATCTTCGCTCTTGGTAATCATCACGATGGGGATATTGGCGTCTATTTCTTTTAGGCGGCTCAAGGTTTCTATGCCTGTGATACCGGGCATATTTTCGTCTAAGAATATAATATCGAACGATTCTGACTTCAAGGCATCAATAGCATCGTGCCCACTATTTACAGGCACAACTTCATAGCCTTTCTCTTGCAAAAAAAGGATATGAGAACGTAATATATCGATCTCATCGTCTGCCCATAAAATTCGTTTCCTTCTCATAAAGAAATCAGTCAAACAAATCTTTGCTTATTTGATTTTCACGTCTACTTTTTGTGTCGGAGCCTGCCCGTCATTTCGTCTATCGACAGATGCCACAAAATTATCGGCAAGTCTACCGAATGCGATTCCCGTAACCGAATCTTCCTTCAATGCAACCGGCTCGCCGGCATCTCCTCCCTCGCGTATACTCTGCACTATCGGAATTTGCCCCAACAAAGGGACATTGAGTTCTTCGGCCAAAGCTTTAGCTCCATCTTTTCCGAAAATATAATATTTATTCTCCGGCAATTCGGCAGGTGTAAACCACGACATATTCTCCACCAATCCAAGGATAGGCACATTTACTTTTTCATTTGTGAACATGTTTACCCCTTTGCGCGCATCGGCAAGAGCGACTTCCTGTGGTGTGCTGACAACTACCGCGCCTGTGATGGCAAGGGTCTGCACAAGGGTGAGGTGTATATCACTCGTGCCCGGAGGAAAATCGATCAGGAAATAATCCAAATCGCCCCAGTTAGCTTCTCCGATAAGCTGTTTCAAGGCATTTCCTGCCATCGCTCCACGCCAAACGATAGCCTCTTCTTTTTTCACAAAGAAGCCTATCGAAAGCATCTTGACTCCATATCTCTCTATCGGCACTATCAGCTCTTTGCCGTCTATCGGTTCCAATAGAGGGCGAGCTTCCTCTTCCTTCATCATCTTAGGCACAGAGGGTCCGAATATATCCGCATCCAAGAGTCCCACCTTGTAGCCTTTCTTTGCAAGGGCGACAGCCAGATTGACCGAGATGGTGCTTTTACCCACGCCTCCTTTTCCCGAAGAGATAGCGATTATATTTTTTACCTGAGGCAATAGTTTCTCAGGCTTAGGCGCGGCAACCTGCTTAGTTTTCACTTCTATATTACCCTTAATCTCAATGTTAGGGTCTGCAAAAGTAAGAATTGCCGTTTCGCAAGCTTTCACAACTGACTTTATGAATGGATCGTTAGGTTTTTCGAATAGCAGAGAGAGGTTTACCTTCATCCCATCTATATGGATATCGTCGGATACCATACCCATTTCCACAATATCGGTTCCCGTTCCCGGATAGCGAACATTGCGAAGTGCATCTATTATCAATTTTGGATATATTGCCATTTTATTTCTGTCTTTTTATAAACTATTGTTGAGGGTTGACTGCATTGCGACCAAAACTGCGATAAGAATCTTTTTCGATTTCAATATCCGGCTCTATCCAATCGGCCTTGTCCTCATGCTCAAATTTTATATATTTTATATTTAAACCACGAGCAATCCATTGTTGTTCATAGAACGTTTTTATTCCAAGAATCTTGTCATCCAACACCGAATTATATAGATCGTCCGTATCGAACAACACATTCAGCCCGTTCTCGCGAACCATCTCTCGTGTATATGTATACATAAAGTTGCTGTCCGTTTTCAGATGAATGATTCCGTTCGGATTCAAGATTTCTCCGTAGAGTTTCATAAAACGAGTAGATGTCATCCGCTTGCTCGTCTTCTTCATCTGCGGATCGGGAAACGTGATCCATATTTCATCAACTTCCCCTTTATCGAAGAAACGGTTAATCAACTCGATGTGGGTGCGAAGAAATGCGATATTCTTCATGTCGTCATCTAAGGACTGTTTTGCCCCCGACCACATACGTGCACCTTTGATATCTACTCCTATAAAATTCTTCTCAGGAAACAGTTTGCCTAAGCCGACTGTATATTCTCCTTTTCCGCATCCTAATTCAAGGACAATAGGATTGTCGTTCTTGAAGAAATCTTTTCTCCACTTTCCTTTCAATTCAAAACCTTTCTCCTGAAGCACCGAGAAAGGATATTGAAACACATGGGGATATTCCTCCATGAATGCAAACTTTGTAAGCTTATTTTTGCCCATTATAGTATCATTCTATTCTTGTTATCAGAATTGTTGCATATCGCACAGCTTCCGATAGTATCCATTTGCCTGAAACAACTCGTCGTGTCCTCCTCTTTCTACGATACGCCCTTCGTGCATCACGCATATCTCGTCGGCGTTCTTTATTGTAGACAGCCTGTGCGCAATAACAAGAGTCGTACGGTTCTTCATCAGGCTCTCAAGAGCATCCTGCACCAATCTTTCCGATTCGGTATCGAGAGCCGAAGTTGCCTCGTCGAGAATCAATATCTGAGGGTTCTTCAATATAGCTCGGGCGATACTTATACGCTGACGTTGACCTCCCGACAGCTTACCGCCTCTGTCTCCTATATTGGAGTTGTATCCACCCTCTGTGCTCATAATAAAGTCATGTGCATTTGCAACTTTAGACGCCGCTATAACATCATCCATCGTTGCACCCTCAACCCCAAATGAGATATTATTGAAGAAAGTATCATTAAACAAGATCGCTTCCTGATTCACGTTCCCCATCAAGGAACGAAGATCGTGAACAGTAGTGTCTTTTATGTTCACTCCATCTATATATATTCCTCCTTCGTCTACATCATAGAAACGAGGAAGGAGATCTGCCATCGTCGTTTTTCCCGAACCCGACTGACCAACCAATGCAATTGTTTTTCCTTTAGGGATAGTCAGACTTACATCTTTTATTACCCAGTCTCTATCATACTTAAACTTGATATTGCGATACGAAATTTCCTTTGCCAACGATATCGGTTTAGGATTTACGGGATCTTTGATGTAGTTTTCCGCATTCAGAATTTTGTCGATACGATCTACCGAAGCCAATCCTTTTTTGATAGCATAAGCCGATTTCGACAAGTCTTTTGCCGGATTTATAATAAGATAGAACAGCGTCAAGTAGAAAATAAATGTCGCAGCCTCTAACGAACTGCCTTCGCCCAAGATCAACGTTCCGCCAAACCACAATACAAAGATGATTGCTGTTGTCCCTAACAATTCGCTCATCGGGTGAGCCAACTGTTGACGGCGCGCTATTCGGTTCGACATATCCCTCAACACATTACTCGATTTATCGAAGCGATCCTGCATTTTTTTCTCCGCGTTGAAAGCCTTGATTATACGCAATCCGCCAAGAGTCTCCTCTATTTGAGACATCAACTGCCCCCATAGATTCTGAGCCTCTACCGATTGTTTTTTCAGGCTCTTGCCTACCCGTCCCATAATCCATCCG
>CALNCC010000040.1 GCA_937875275.1 uncultured Dysgonomonas sp.
ATTTTCTCCTGAAAATCTTTCGAAGCCGATTTTCAGGAGAAAATAGTATCTAAGTACAAAAACAAGATACAGGTTGAACTTGTTTTTCAGGAATTAGACTCACTTCCGACTCCATACAAACCACATCCCGAAAGAGTAAAGCCATGGGGTACAAACCATGCCGTTTTAGTAGCGAAAGATGCTATCAACGAACCTTTTGCCGTCATCAACGCTGATGATTTTTACGGGCGCGACAGTTTTTTAGTTCTGGCAGACAAACTGAAAGAGATGAATGCTACGAACAACCACTATTGCATGGTTGGATTCTATCTTAAGAACACCCTGTCCGAGCAAGGATATGTATCGAGAGGTGTATGTCAGGTAGACGAGAACCATTTTTTGGAAACGGTGAACGAGAGAACTCACATAGAACGAAAAGACGGAACGATACAATACAAAGACATAGAAAATGGCTGGTTGAGCCTTGATGAAGACACGGTAGTATCGATGAATATGTGGGGATTCACACCTGACTATTTCGAATATTCAGAAAAATATTTCGTGGATTTCCTGAAAACGGGAATCAATGACCTAAAATCAGAATATTTCATCCCGACAATGGTAGATCATCTGATCGCATCCAAGACCTCGGACGTGAAAGTTTTGGAAACAACATCGAAATGGTTTGGCGTTACCTATGCCGAAGATCGGGAAGTTGTCGTCAACAGGCTGAAACAGATGGCAGACGACGGTCAATATCCAAGTCCACTCTGGTAAACAAAGCGAAAAAGACTTACTCTATATCGAGAAGAATACTGAAAGCAGGAGTTAATTTTCAACTCTTGCTTTTTTCGTACACGGCTCTCTCATCTATTATATTCTCCATATTTTGCAGTGCCCACTCCACAAGAGAGTCGAGATGAGGAATCAATCCCTCACCGGACGGAGAAAGGCATACTCCACCTTGGGCGGAATCTGGGCGTATACTTTTCTCGTTATCAGTCCATCTGCCTCCAACGATCGCAATGTAACGGTAAGCATCCGCTGCGAAATATCTCCGATGGACTTTTGTATATCGCTGAATCGCATTACACCATTGGCATGCAGTGTAGTCAAGATTAGCAACGACCATTTATCGCCTAAACGGCTAAGAATATCCCGGATAGGACATCTTCCACCTTTCAAAAAAGTTTTCATTCAAATTGTAATACATTCGTTTGACAATCAACATTAGTTACCTTTTGGTAACCCCATTACTAAAAGATTAGTTCTTGCATAATACAATCAAACTCAATACTTTTACAATACAAAGGTAACAGAGTTACTAAAATAAACTATTATAATATTCAACATTAACAAAAAAACATAGAAATCATGGCAAAGAAAGTAGCAGTATTAGTTGTCAATCCTGTAAATGGAGCAGGATTATTTCAATATTTAGAAGCATTCTTCGAAAATGGTATTCCGTTCAGAACATTCGCCATAGCGGATACAACAAACATCAAAACAAATTCGGGTATCAGCATCCAAACAGATGATGTCGTAGCCAACCTGAAAAAGAAAGAGGACGAATACGATGCACTTGTTTTCGCTTGTGGTGATGCCATCCCTCAATTCAAAGATAATGTGGACAAACAATACAATCAGGATATGCTCTCCACGTTCAAAGATTTCGACAACAAAAACAAAATCATAATCGGACACTGTGGTGCTGCACTCCTGTTGGATGGTTTAGGGATTGGCAAAGGAAAGAAAGTTGCTCTGCATCCATACATCAAGTCGATGGTAACAGGCGCTGTCGCAACTGATGACGGATATGTCATCGACGGAAATCTGTATACTGCCCAATCCGAGAACACAATTCCGGCACTTATACCACACTTGATAGAAACGTTAAAGTAAGCCTTTCATAAAATGACAAAGACCAGATCGGAAGCCTGGTCTTTGTCTATTATAATACCCTTAATATAAATACGTTCAACCAATACTCACCCACACATTCTCCTCATTGCTTTTCATACAAGCCTCCACAATCTTCATTATGTAGGTTGCATTCTCAAAGTCAGAGTATGTTGTTTTTTCCTTATATGTATCGTCGGACAGCGAATTATAAAACTCTCTGATACCATTAGTAAACGCATCAGCCCATCCCACAGGGTGCCCCGACGGCAGAGTAGCATAACGACTCACCGAAGGATCTATAAGGTTTGGCGCAGCATAAATATGTGTTTCGCCCAACTCGCGTGTACCGATTATCAGACGATCTGATTGTTCTTGATTCCATCGCATCGAATATTTTTCGCAATCGAACGAAAAGAATATATGGTTCTTATATCCGGCACTCACCTGAGACACAACCAACGAGCCACAAGTACCGTCCTCCAATTGGAACATGATGAGACCACCATCTTCGGTTTCCATCGGCACATTCACACTCCCGTCTTCTGTCGGTTTCTTACGTTCGGCATGAGCCGTAAAGTTTCGGGCATAGACAGCCGTTACTTTCTTCCCCGTAACCACCTGCATCGTGTCGAACCAATGAGAACCGATGTCGGCTATCGCCCTCGATTTCCCACCCTCTTCGACGCTCAGTCGCCAGTTGAAATCGGTATCATAGAGCAGCCAATCTTGAATATAGCGCCCATGAATGAGGAAGCATCGCCCTGCATCTTGTTTCTGCATACGCACGCGCATATCTTGCACCATGGCGTTGTTGCGATAGTTAAAATTCACTCCGTTAGCCAAACCTTTCTCCTTCGCCAATCGGGTCAACTCCTCTCCCTGCTCGACCGTTACCGCCAACGGTTTTTCGCTATACACATGTATTCCTCGCTCAAGCGCATATTTATTTATTTCGTAGTGAAACGTGTTGGGTGTACAATTATGAATAACGTCTAATGATTCGTTATCGATCATTTCTTTGTAATCGGCGTAAGCCTTTACTTTAAAATAATCTTTCTGCTTCTGCAATACAGTTTCATTACTCTCGGTGATGGCAACAAGTTGTATACCCGGTATTCGTCCTATCGACTCAGCATGTTGTTTTCCGATAAGACCTGTCCCCACCAATCCCACTCTCAATATTTTCATACGGTTAAATTATTTAAGCGACTGTTTATATTTTAATTAATCTTTCTTGCATCGAACTGAAAAGAAATAGAGCCGATGATATGTATTTCGATACACCTGTGAAAAACGAGCAGTCATATTGCGCCCCCATGCATTATCCTCATCATAGCTACTTGAAGTCCAAAAACTTCCACCATCATCGCTATTCCCCATAACACCTCCGCCTGCGCCACCCGCCAGCAAGACATCAAAACCGCCTTTAATAGCTGTATGACCTGTTCCACCATAAGCGGCAACACTATCGGAAATCATAGCCAATGCATGACCTTTTTTATTGATAGAACCACGAGCTCCTGCCCCTTTAAGACCAGATTCCCAGTCTGGATTCCAAACTGCGGGATCAAATTCCTCGGAACCACTATAGCTGCTGTATTTTTCAGGATTATTATAAATTTCCCTTTCCAGATCATTCCATTCCTTGTCGTTAGGCAAATGCCACCCTTCAGGGCAAATACCTTGAATATGTTTTTTAGGACCTGCATCTTTACTCCCCTGCCCCTGATTGGAGAGGTCTCGTTTGTTTTCATTATTAGTTGCAGCAGCCCAATTGTAAAGTATACCTTTCTGCATATCCCATTCGTTTGCGGCCTGGTATATACTATATTCCCCATCCGTGTTTTGAGGATAGCAATATGCTTTATCCTTAAACGGAGGAGGAAAATTTTCTGCTCTTGGCAAAAAACCATCTTCAACAGAAGGTATATAGCTCAGATTTTCAAGCATCCAACGACCTGCATCGCCAAATTCACGTGTACGATAGATACTTCCATCACGCAAATCTGTCAGTTTCCCATCAGCATCCATCGTTTTTTCAGCTACAGGCTTTAAGGTTTTCAGATTTATTTTCGTCACTGTAACTTCTGATTGCAATGAATCAATATCTATTTTTTCCTCTTGAGCTTGTAATTGTAATGAAAATAATACAACAAACCCAAACACTACGGTTTTATTGAATGTCTTTCTCATACTATCATTTTTTTAAAGTTACTGCTATTGCCGAATATAAGCCCTATCAATCACGGTATTTTCATCCAGCAGATGCTTTAAGGCTATTATATTAAAATCATCCCACGAAAGATAATAACTTTATTTTATATTCACGATACAATCAACTACATACAGAATAAATATCGACAAGCGAAGTATATCTTTAGAGCCTGTTTTAATTTGCCTATTTAAATTTATCACACATGTTTTCAGCCTGTTTCGCAACAAACTCTGTTCTTCTGCTGAAATAGAATTTTCTCTTTTGCTCAAACACGCTACTATGTATCGTAAAATTAAACTTCAATTTCATACGAAAAATTGCGGTAATTTATTTGGTGAGCAAAATTTGAACAGCCTCTAAACAAAAAAAGATTAAAAAGACGATTTGCGACACAATAGATAACACTTTTCTTGGCTCAAACCCGGTAAATTTTATTATCTTTGTATTGATTTAGGTAACACAATCAATATTTTAATTTAAATAATAAATAAAATGGTTAATTACAAAGACTTAGGCCTTGTGAATACACGTGAGATGTTTGCTCAGGCTGTAAAAGGAGGATATGCAATCCCTGCATTTAACTTCAATAATATGGAGCAGTTGCAAGCAATTATTCAGGCTGCTTCAGAGACTAAATCTCCAGTAATTCTTCAGGTATCGAAAGGTGCTCGTGAATATGCCAACCCTATCCTTCTTCGCTACATGGCTCAGGGAGCTGTTGAGTATGCTAAAAGCCTTGGATGGGCAAAACCACAGATCGTTCTTCACCTTGACCACGGAGATTCGTTCGAAACTTGTAAATCTTGTATCGACTCAGGTTTTTCTTCTGTAATGATCGACGGTTCACACTTCCCATACGAAGAAAACATCGCTCTAACTAAGAAAGTGGTAGAGTATGCTCATCAATTCGACGTAACAGTGGAAGGAGAGCTTGGGGTATTAGCCGGCGTTGAAGACGAAGTATCGGCAGAACACCATACATATACAAGACCTGAAGAAGTGGTTGATTTCGCAACAAGAACAGGTTGCGACTCTTTGGCTATCTCAATAGGAACTTCTCACGGAGCTAACAAGTTTACTCCGGAACAATGTACAAGAGATGCAAAAGGTCTACTTGTTCCTCCGCCATTACGTTTCGATATCCTTGAAGAAATTGAAAAAGAACTTCCGGGATTCCCTATCGTTCTTCACGGAGCATCTTCTGTTCCACAAGAAGAAGTGGCTACTATCAACAAATTCGGAGGTGCATTGAAAGATGCTATCGGTATTCCAGAAGAACAACTTCGTAGAGCTGCCGTATCTGCTGTATGCAAAATCAACATCGACTCAGACAGCCGTCTTGCTATGACTGCTTCTGTTCGTGAAACATTTGCTACAAAACCAGCTGAGTTTGACCCTCGTAAATACTTAGGTCCGGCTCGCGAAAACATGAGAAAACTGTACAAACACAAAATCGAAAACGTTTTGGGTAGTGCAGGTAAAGCTGAATAATTTATTCAACTCAAATTATATTTGAAAGAACCTCAGATGAAAGTCTGAGGTTTTTTTGTACCTTAGTATGATTAAATCAAATGACATCGAAAATGAACTATATCGGAGTAAAATTTACATGCACCCCTAATACAGAAGTTGTAAATAACATATTAGCCGCCGGATTGGGCGAAATAGGTTTTGAAAGTTTTGAAGAAACGGAAACCGGAAGCGTAGGATATATACAAGAAGATATTTTTGACGAAGATGCAATCAAGACTACACTCGTTGATTTTCCGATAGATGCCGAGATAGCGTATACTTGGGAAAAGATTGCCGGCAAAGACTGGAACGAAGAGTGGGAAAAAAACTATTTCAAACCTCTTGTCATCGGCAACAGATGCATTATACAAAGTACGTTTCATGAAATAGAAGGAGATTATGAGTATCGCATCTTTATAGATCCGAAGATGGCTTTCGGTACAGGGCATCATCAGACAACCGAACTGATGATCAGAGAGATAATGAAAGCCCCATTGTACGAAAGCTCAGTATTAGACATGGGTTGCGGCACTGCTATATTAGCCATATTAGCCTCGATGCGTGGCGCCAATCCGATCACAGCTATCGACATCGACAAGTGGGCATACGACAATGCAATGGAGAATCTGCAACTGAACAATGTGGAAAATGTGAATGTACTGATAGGAGGTGCTGACCTTTTAGGCAAAGAATCTTACGATGTCATTTTTGCTAACATCAATCGCAACATTTTGCTGAAAGACATACACCAATACGCCTCAGTGCTCAACAAGGGAGGGATGCTGTATATGAGCGGATTCTACACAGAAGACATACCTGCAATAGAGGAAGAATGCAACAAGCACGAACTAAAACTTCAATACTCAGCGGCAAAAGACAATTGGGCTGTTGTCAAGTTTATGAAGTAAGTAATCGCCCTAATCATATTGCATAACATATTTTTTGATTTTTTTATATTTGTTCATATTTACTACATTTGCCCTATACCGAAATGGAAGGGTAAATAGATGGGGACAAAGAACATAGACAAATCGACTAACAAACCTAAATTATACAAGGCAGCCTACTATTGCTGCATACTGATATTTCTCGCTTCAGCCGTCTGGTGGCTCTACGAGCACAACAGATATCACATATTGGCATTCTTTGAGGAGCAACAGCTGTTCAGAACAGACTATCTGTATTTTCAAGATTACATTGCCATACCCGCAGGATTGATTGATTATGCGAGTTCTTTTATTACCCAGTTTTACCATTATCCCATATTGGGGGCAGTTCTTTTGTCGCTTGACATCATCGCCATCTACATGCTATTCATCAAAGGATGTAGAAACGCGAATACTTACAGATTCTTTATCGTTCCATACATTATTCCTCTCTTTCTCCTGATATCCTGTACCGATATTATTCATTTCGGGCTGACCCATATCGTAGGTCTGATTGTACCTTTACTCCTCTTTCTGACATATACATATGTTCAAGGGAAGAAACGGTATGCAGCAGGCGTCATCTTTTATCTGCTGTCCTACTTCATATCGGGAGGAAATGCCATAATATTCGGTGCCCTGTTGATTACGTACGAACTGTTTCACGACAAACGATCGTATCTATATATCGGGCTTGCAATCCTTTTATCCATCATTACACCTTATCTTGCTTACCGATTCATATACATCACTCATTTGCATACAGCATACTTGTGCTTCACGCCATTCGATCTGCTCGTCTCGAATAAGTACTATACGACCGCATGGTTGGCCGTACCTGTTTTATATTTTATATGGAGAATATTTGCGCCTAAAAGATCCGGCAAGAAATACACAAATCCGATAATCGTTCTCTCCGTATACACCATCATCCTCGTGGCTGCAATCGGCATCACAATAAAAACACATACCGATGAGGAAGCGGAATTGGTCGCACACATGGCATACGAAGTGGAGAAAGGCAATTGGGATACCGTACTTGAATTGGGGAAAGATGCCGTTGTCAAGAATCAGCTGCCGATAACATATTTTACCGACATTGCCCTATCAGAGAAAGGCTCGCTGTTGTCCGACATGTTCAAATACCCACAGACAGGAACATACGGACTGTTTCTTCCTCCGAAAACCCATTACGAAACTTCGCTCTATATGGGTGAGTTGTATTTCCGTTTAGGGCTCATACAAGAAACCGAACACTGCGCCTATGAGGCACTGGTACTCAGCCGTATCGAACATGGTTCGAAAGCATTACGACGATTGGTGTACACATCGATGGTGGAAGGAAACGAAAAAGATTTTTGTCGCTACATCGGTCTATTTGATAAATCGCCGGTGTATAAGAATTGGGCAAAAGAGCAACGAGGCCATTTCAATAAAAGGATGAAAGATCCATCGTACCGTATCCCCGAAGCTCCGAACAATGTTATCATAGATGATATTATGATCAACTATTGGTATCCGACAATAACATTAGAGAAAATATTGGAATCGAACAGAAATAATAAAAAGGCATTCGAATACTTAATGGCTTCTTATCTGTTGTCCAAAGATCTGAAAAATTCGAGAAGAATATTGGATATCTATCTGCCATATATAAATTACAAACAAATGCCTCGCCACATCAAGGAATCCATATTGTTAGATGCCATAATGGACCCGGCATATAATGCAGACAAATACAATATCGACGAATATACGATCAAGAGATTCAACAACTTCAATAATCTCTATTCCAAATCGAGAGAAAACAAATTGTTGGAAAACGATCTGAAGAAGGAATATGGAAATACATATTTCTATTATTTTCTAAAAAGCCAGCCCACATCATTAGAAGATATACTGATGCAATCTAATCGATAACATTGACCGAACGACATACAATAAAACTATGAAAAAGGCGATTCTATTTTTCGGATTAATTATATCATTGTTCTTTACCGCGTGTAACGAATCTATATCATCATACACCGATGCTGATTCGTTTGCCGACATATACCCGCAATATGAAGGGACGTACATTCCATACAACATTGCTCCGCTCAATTTCAGGATAGAAGATTCTTCCGCTAATAAATTCATCGTTCGCTTTGCTGTTGCCCGACGAGACTCGTTCGATATATCCACAAGCAAGAATGTACGTATCCCTATCCGAAAATGGAAAAATTTATTAGAAAATAATAAAGGAAGCATATTGCAAATAAAAATATTTGCCAACAAAAACAATGAATGGCACAAATATCAAGACCTCTATTTTCAGATAGCAAACGAACCGATAGATCCATATATAGCTTATCGCCTCATCGAATCGGGATATACGTCATGGAATAAGATGGGAATTTATCAGCGTTGCATCGAGAACTTCGACGAATCGCCTATCATGCTGAACACCCTTACCGAAGACAGAGCGTGCATCAACTGCCACTCGTTCAGAGACAACGATCCCGGCACAATGCTCTTTCACTTACGCAAAAACAGTTCGGGAACGATTATCGTAGAAGATGGCACTGCCCGCAAAGTTGATCTCAAAGCCTCGTGGATGGATAATGGCGCTGTGTATCCTCGCTGGAACCCTCAAGGAAGGTACATTGCTTTTTCGAGTAACAATACGGCGCAAGGGTTCAGAACTTCGCACGCCAACAAAATAGAGGTTTACGACATAGAGTCGGACATTGTGATATATGACACCGAGAAGAATACCATGTTCACATCGCCACTTTTATATTCTAAACAAAGCTTCGAAACGTTTCCCGAATGGTCTCCCGACGGGCGTTATCTATATTTCTGCTCTGCTCGGCAGACAACAATGCCCGAAAAATTCGATTCCATCAGATACGATCTGATTCGTGTAGCCTTCGATCCTCAAAGTGGCAAGCTATCCAATCGGGCTGACACTATCTTCGCAGCAAATGCACTCAACAAGAGTGCTTCGATGCCTCGAATATCTCCCGACGGAAAACATCTTTTATTCTGTTTATCCGATTACGGCACATTCCCTATATGGCACAAAGAGAATGATATATATCATTTAAACTTGGAAACATCAGCATTAGACAACATGCCCGAGATGAATAGCGACCAGTCGGACAGTTATCACTCGTGGTCATCGAACGGAAGATGGGTTGTATTCAGCAGTCGCCGTATCGACGGCAGATACACAAGACCGTTTATATCCTACTTCGATGCTGACGGAACGGCTCACAAGCCTATATTACTGCCTCAGCAAGAAGATGATTACTATGATCTTCTTACAAAATCATATAATATACCGGAATTTATTACGGGAAAAGTGGAAATATCACCACGCGAATTGAAAGATGCCGCTCTATCGAATCCCAGGACACTCAGCGAGTAGCTTATTTCAGAGACTCTACCAGTTTGTCGCGATAAGTAATCTTAGCTATTCGCCTTATCGAGTCCATCTCGTTGCCGGACACATCGACACAGAATACATCGAGGAAATAAAAACCTTCGGTAACCGCAATATTTATACGGCGATTGTTTCGTTGCACCTGCACCGAATCAGGAATCTCGATACATTTGGTTACTTGCTGCCTGCCCCATGTAATTGTGGTGTCTTGTTTACCAAAAGCCTCGTGCCATGTTTTCACTACACGAATAGTTGTGTCGCTGGTGTTGGCAGCCGGACGAGTCTGGCTGAGAGAATCGAAACAAATACGAATCTTGAACGAACCTACCGCTCTATTATCTTGAAGCCTTATCGAAAGCGGAATATATCTTCCCGTTACCAATGTATCGACAGCGGGATCGACACCTCTATTGAAATACAGAATATTGTCTGCCGACAATATGATCGTATCGTTATTCGCTATCTTGATAGCAGAAACGCGAGGCGCCTCCTTGTCATTATCATTTTCGTCTTCGCTACAAGCAAAGAAACAGGATGCAAGCACCACAAACGACATCAATCCTAAAACAATATTCTTCATTCTTCTCAGTCTTTTATTTCTTCTATCTCGAAACCTATCGATTGTAAATCAATCCAGTAGCTCGGATATGATTTGGTTACAACACCCGGATGCTGAATGTGTATATTTTGCATCTTAATGGCTGCCGGCGCAAATGCCATCGCCATACGATGATCTTCATACGTTTTTATCACGGGTTTATCTTCTGCCTCTACACGTTCGCCGTCCCATTCGAGAACGCTGTCATTACTGTCTCGAAGCACATAACCCAACTTATACAATTCCTGTTTCAGAGCTTCGATGCGATCTGTTTCCTTGATCTTCAATGTTTGCAATCCCGAGAAAAGAAAAGGGACACCCATCATACAGCAAGTAACAGCCAATGTTTGAGCAAGGTCGGGTTCGCTGACAAAGTTGTGGAAAAACTTCTTCGTTACTTTTCCTTTCTTCTTTATTATCACGCCCGAATCGGTGTATTCGGTAGACACGCCCAAGTCGAGGAACAGTTGTGCCACTCTCGAATCGCCCTGCATACTGTTTTGGAACAAACCTTTCAATTCAAATTCGGCATTATCGGACAAGGCTGCCAATTCGTACCAATACGACGCAGCCGACCAATCTGCCTCTACGGTGTAAGGCGTAGGTTTGTACGATTCCGGATATATTTTGATTGTATTGCCTTCCCATTGGGCTTTGACCCCGTATTGAGCCATCATGCCCAACGTAAGTTTTATATACGGAATGGAAATAACATCGCCGTCAAGCGTTATTGTCAGCCCTTTGGTCATTGTCGGAGCTATCATCAGCAATGCCGATATGTATTGCGAGCTCACACCTCCAGATAATATTATCTTACCGCCATCGAGAGCCGTCCCCCGTATTTTCAAGGGTGGGCAACCCGGTTTGCCGAGATACTCTATCTTCGCCCCTAACGAAACCAGAGCGTCTACTAATATCTTGATAGGGCGTTGCTGCATACGCTCCGACCCTGTTATCGTCCATTCGCCCGGTACGTGTGCCAGATAGGCTGTAAGAAAGCGCATCGCAGTACCGGCGGCACCTATATTCACATGATTGTCTTGGGACGTGAATGCTGCTACCATCACGTTCGTATCATCACAATCCGACAGATTACCGACCTCATACGGGCTGTTGCTGAGAGCATTCAATATCAATGCTCGGTTGCTTATACTTTTCGATGTGGGCAGTTGTATTGTATTCTTAAACTCCTTGGGAGCTATGACCTTATATTGCATCTCAATATTTTTTATGCGAAAATAATCAAAAAACAAAACATAATCAACCGGCTAAACATAGATTAAGAATTTATTCTACACATAGCCGGTCGCATATTAGTTATAATTTATGAAAATCGGATCGTATCATCCCGTATTTCTCATTCCGGCAGCGATACCCGATATAGTAATCATAAGTGCCAATTCGAGTTCGCTCGGATGATCTCCATCCTTACGCGTGCGAGACAGCAGCTCTACCTGCAACAGGTGCAACGGTATAGTGTACACATTACGCATTGCTATATTGCGGGCAATATCCGGCAGACTTTGCATCAGATAATCGTCTTGCGCTATCTTGAGTGTTGTCTCAATATCTTTTTTGAGTTGCTCTCTCAATTGATTACCAAAATGCTGATATTCGGGCTGCACCAAACGTCTGTCATAATATTCCGATATGGCAACATCAGACTTGGCAAAAACCATTTCCAGCATACTTATTCTTGTATTGAAGAACGGCCATTCGTTATACATCGTCTTCAGCAGATTTGCCTTACCCTCGTCAATCGCTTTTTCGAGAGCAGAACCCGTACCGAGCCATGCGGGAAGCATCAGGCGATTTTGTGTCCACCCGAAAATCCAAGGAATAGCTCTGAGGCTTTCCACTCCGCCTGTCGGACGACGTTTTGCCGGTCTCGATCCTAAAGGCAATTTGCCCAACTCCGACTCAGGTGTAGCCTGATAGAAATACGGAACGAAATCAGGATCACGCCTTACTATATCCTGATATGCCTTGCATGAATCCTCAGCCATCTTGTCCATCAGGTCGCGCCACTCTTTCTTCGGAGCAGGCGGCGGCATCAGATTGGCTTCGATGATAGCATCGGCATACAAAGACAGAGATTGAATAGCCAAATCGGGCATTCCCAATCTAAAGCGAATCATCTCACCTTGCACGGTAACCCTTAATCCCCCCTTCAACGAACCCGGAGGTTGCGAGAACAGAGCGACTTTGGCAGGTCCTCCTCCACGACCGATAGTTCCTCCACGACCATGGAAAAGAGTGAGCGTTACGCCGGCATCTTCACAGGTCTTTATCAATGCTTCTTGAGCATAATATTGTGCCCATCCGGCAGCAAGCGAACCGGCATCTTTTGCCGAATCGGAATATCCGATCATTATCATTTGCTTTCCTTTGATGGTTTCTTTATACCATTCTATGTCGAACAACTGACGCATTACGGCGTTCGAGTTGTTGAGGTCGTTCAGTGTTTCGAACAATGGAGTTACCGGCATCACATACGGGCAATTCATCTCTTTCAACAAGAGATACACAGCCAATATGTCGGACGGTGTTTGGGTCATCGAAATTATATATGTCGGAATTATACCTTCCGGCGTTTCGGCTATCACACGGCATGTATCCAACACCTCCTTGGTCTGTGGAGACGGTTCCCAATTGAGGGGCAGAAGCGGACGCTTCGACTTCAATTCGGCAAGTAAAAACTCTTGTCTCTGCTCTTCCGACCACGACTCATAATCTCCGATACCCAGATAGTTTAATATCTCGGCAATGGCTTCGGTGTGTACTGTACTTTCTTGGCGAACATCTACATTTACCAACTTGACACCAAAACAGCGGATGCGACGCAATGTATCCAACAATTTATCGTCGGCTATTATCTCCATACCACATGCCACGAGAGATTTATAGCATTCGTTGAGAGGTTCCCACAATTGCTGATCGTCAAGAATTATCTCGTCGGTATAGCCTACCAATCGTGAATCGGCGCATTTTTCGAAATACGATATCGTTTTCTTCAAGCGGCTGCGCAATCTTTTCATCAACTCGCGATATGGCTCACGCACATCGAAATCGTTTATGTACTCTCTAAATTCTTTGGTACATGCAGCCATCGACAGTTCCTTAACCAACACTTCTATGTCTTCGAGAAATAGTTTTGCGGCTCTCATGCGTCCATCGAGCAATACGTCGCGCGTTACCTGAGACGTTACATTCGGGTTACCATCGCGGTCGCCTCCCATCCACGACGAGAAGTGTATCATACGCGAATCCTCAGGTATCCGATATGGCAGTATTCCTTTTATCTGACTGTCTAACTCTTTCATATACTGCGGCACAGCTTTCCACAAGCTCGATTCGATCACGTTGTATCCCCACTTAGCCTCTTCGTTGGGCGTTGGACGACGTTGGCGAATCTCGTCGGTGTACCAATATTGCGCTACCAACTGGCGCAAGCGTTGCATGATCTGCACTTTCTTGTAATTAGCCAAGTCGTCATGATCGAGCAATCCTAAGCAAGAGTCTACTTCGTTCAGATTATTAATCAGCGACCGGCGATTGATCTCCGTCGGGTGTGCCGTCAGCACCAGATCAATAGAGATATTCTCAAGTGTTGCTATTATATCTTCGTCTGCGATATTATTCTTCTTGAGGTTTTTGTATATCTCCCCGAAATTGACAGGGTTTTCTGCTCCCTGTGCATGCGGAGACACACTGTTGTACTGCTCGGCAGTGTTGGTCAGGTTCAAAAATTGATTGAAAGCTCTTGCTACAAGCAAAAACTCCTCGTCTTTCAGATTTTGAAGCGTCTCAACCAATGTGCTATGAGCCTTCTCATCTCCCCCGTGAGCAGCCTTCGACAAACGGCGTATCGTTTCCACCAAATTGAGGACGTCTTCTCCTTCTGCGGTTTTTATCGTCTCGCCGAGCAAGTCGCCAAGCAATTTTATATTGCTCTGCATTAGTGTTGTTGTATTTTTATCCATCGCCTTCCTTTTATTTAGGTCTGTTTATACTCAACAATTCCCCCTGTGCGGGCATAACAAAACAAAGGGGAAGGGTGTGCCTTTCGAATAACACATCCCCTACCCTGTTTTTATTGTCTATTGCAATATATAGATATTCTATTCATTTATGATTTTGAACAACTCTTCGGCAGCTTCGCGAGGACCATCTTTGGTGCGCCCGTCGATAGCCAGCGAAGTGTGCATTTCTCCGATCTTAACTCCGTTATCGCTCATGTCTTTGAAAAACTGTTGAATAAGTTTTCCTGCAACATCTTTTTCCTGTACCGGCCCGAATGGGTTGGCAAAGTAAGATTTCACAAGCCCTTTTTCGGTTGTCGTGCCCTTAGCCTTACGTGCTCCGTCTTCAAATATTTTTATCGCTTCATCGAGATCGGAATATATTTTTATCTTCTCTACCGAATCAGCATAGTTATTGGCATAAAGGAAATAGTCTACTTTATACCCTCTCGATATGACATCGTATGTCGATATCGGAATCGTTACACGGGCATTTACCTTGTCAGGGTTGGAGTAGATACCTCTATCCAACTGTTCGTATGCGTATGCAGGGTCGAGGTCGTCGATGCGGACGAATGCTCCGATCTCTGTTCCGTATCCTTTTATCGATCCGTCTTTTTCTTTTACCAAGTATCCCATGTCGTCAAATATTACACGCATGTGGCGGATATACTCGGCATTGAGCGAGCGAAATGCTTCGAGGCTTTCCGATTTTCCGGCTCCACTATCTCCCATGATGATGATGTTCGATTCCTTTCCGTTTTTCAACGCGATGTTCACCATCGCTCCGTGAATAGGGAGACGATCAAATTGCATTTGCTTGATATTGTGAAGGGTAAGAAGCATCTTCTTCATATACCCGAAGTAGTCTACATCGTCAGTATGGTTTGCATATCCGATAAGGATATCATTCTTTTTGTCTTTGTAGTAGAATGTACGTTTTTCGTCGTGTCCGTCAGGGTATGCGTATACGTATATGATATCGGGTTTCTTGCCCATATACTGGTCTTCTTTAGCCAGTTCGAACAGGTTTGCCAATCCAAAGCCCTGATCCATAAAGTCGGAATGGAAATAGACGAATGTCAACATGCTTCCTACTTTCACTGGGAACAAGAACCATTCGTTCTCGTTCAACACGATATTGGCTATCGGATTTTCTTTATGTTCATGGAATATACCATCGCGGGTATTGCGCTTGGTGTATGTGATGAATGGCGGATCGAATACGACGTTTGTGATAAACGGAATGTGAGACAATCCACGATATTCTGTTGGACAGTTCCAAGGGATGTTGCTTGTCATAAGACCGGCATTTGCGCCCATCGCCAACAGGCGGAACACTCTGTCTTCGTATCCTCTTACCATCTCCTGCAAGCGGCGGTATGTGGTCAATACCAACTCGCTGAATAGCCCGTTAGATTGATTGAAGCGCACATTTTGAAGCCCCTGTGCTACCGTTGTATTGTTTACGACGGCAAAGCGTTCGAGTTTGCTCCAGAATGTATACAGAAGGTCGATCAGTTCCAAGAAATTGTCTCGGTCGTCGAAGAAGATATTGTACTTATTGTCAACATGCATAATTTCTTCGGTGTTGCATACTGTCAACAGCTTGAATACATTGATCAATGTGTCTGCAAATAATTCTTCGGATTTGAATTCATCCATGTAATAGTTATAGACGATGAGGTCATCGGTTTTCAACTTTCTGAGGAAAGTCTCCATCACCCTTTTGAATCCGTAACTGTTTAGTAGTTTCTGACGCGTGTCGCAAAATTTTACAGAGAAGTTCATTATTACCTTCCCCTCATTTATCGTAAATTCTTGTAGCATATATATTTAGTTTATTTATTCCTCCGAATGAATTTTCACAAAGTACACCTCCTTACAAGTTTCAGCCTCTTATACAACTACCGATTATATAAGAGACTTGACTTGAAAGCTAAATTTAAAGTAGAAATCAGCTTTCTGCCTCAAATTTAATCAAACTTACCTATACAATTAAATTAAATAAAAACTATTTTTCTTAAAAATGTAATAAAAAAGCAAAAATGCCACATCTATCTTACAATATCCACACAAGTGAAATCAAAATGTAATAAAAGGAATATTTTTGCATGATTCTTATCTTTTATCGCGAAAGATGAAATCGTTTTATCATTTGGCAGGTCTTCTGACTTACTCTTATCCTGACATCCTTCCCGTCTCCGTAGAGGCAGTGGCTTTGAGGTATCGTCGGGATAAATATACGAGCTTACAGCAGCGCGACTGTTCAGGATTTGCACCTGATTCCCTTTTCATTGCTCGTCCGAAGATAACGGACACAGCAACACCAAATCGTTGACAAAGTTATCTATAAATTTGAAATAAGCAACCCCCTGCAAAAATATTTTTGCAGGGGGTAGTTAAATTATCTGACCGGAATGTTATCTTATTTGATTGGCAGAATGCGGTTCATCTGATCGGCAAATATAGCCGCCATCCGCTGCTGTATATATTTATCCCGTCCACGATTGGGGTGCCAGCCATACTTCACATCACCAACTGTCTGCGTATCGTCGGAGAAGATGAGACTGTGCTGCTCGCCGGTAACTGGATGGGGCGTATTTTTGGAGAAACCGATATACTTATCAAACTCCACAAGAGGCAGCCCCCACTTGGCTGCAAGAGTACGTACCGATGCGTTAAATATTGCGCGTCCATCGTGCCAGTGTGTACAAAGAACGATGACTGCCGGCTTACCGGCTTTTGTATTGTAATATTTCGACTTCGGGCTATTTTTCAACTCGTAGCATTCTGCCATGTAGCGTTTAATGACATAGTCGTATGCCCGCACATAGTCGCCATAGTCGAACGGCGTTTTATAATCGGTGTATTTGGGCAACAGCAGACTATCGCCAACCACAACTCTGTCGTGTACCTGCATGATGACAAGGGCATCCATTTCCTCCAACTCTTCGGGCGAATACAGCTTGCCTTCCACCATCATATTTGCCGTACTGGCTATCGACTGACCGCCTACGGCGCGGTTGATTGCTTTTGCTCCCATCGATTCACATCCCAGTTCGAACCACTTATTCTCGGGCGATGCAAACGATGCTCCCGTCAGAATCAACATGTTTTTCGGCTGTTTATTTTCTTGTGCTTTTGCCGAAACAGACCAGCATACGGCAAGTAAAAATAGCATTGTAACTAAAACGTCTTTACAACTTCTCATCCTAAATATTTTTATTCAACATTAAAAACAAAATCATATTTCCCCGAACCAAGATTTACCGATTTCCCATCTGAATTGAGGACTTGTACTTTATCCGATTCGCGCACATCTCCCGTTCTTATGTCCGGAAAAATTATTTGCGCATCGGCATTGGGCGGTATCTGTACCGACATCGTCATCCTGCCGTCTTTTATCTCCCACACGCACGCCACTTTGCCATAAACCGATTCGTAGCCGATAGTTGCTTTCGTGATTCCGCCTCCGGGTTTCGGGCTTATTATTATATTCTTATATCCTACTGAACCTTCTTGCTGATCGAGTCCTCCAATATTCTTGTACATCCATTCGCCAATGGCTCCATAGGCATAGTGGTTGAACGAGTTCATGGCTTCGTCTTGGAAACTGCCATCGGGCTTAATGCCATCCCATCGCTCCCAGATTGTTGTCGCGCCTTTTTTTACAGGATAGAGCCACGAAGGGAAAGTCTCTTGCATCAGCAACCGATAGGCGACATCTTCATATCCAAAACGAGACAAGACATGACAGATATGCGGCGTTCCTAAAAATCCGGTCGAAATATGGTAGTCATAAGCTTCTATCAATTTCACCAGTCTTCGGGCTGCCTCAGCTCTCATTTCTTGCGGCAATATGTCGAATTGCAAAGCCAATACATAAGCCGTTTGCGTGTTAGACATAATAGCTCCGGCAGGCGTTACGAACTCTTGCACAAACCGATCTTTTACTTTCTGCAACAGTTGTCCATACTTGCGCACATCGTCGTCTTTGCCCAATACCTGAGCCGTATTTATTATATTTTGCAATGTGTACACATAGAAAGCCTGTGCCAACAAGGTTTTATCGGTATAGGCAGGTGCTTTGTCCCAAACATTGTTGGGCATATAATGCAGCCAGTCTCCATGATGCCAACTTCTATCCCAAAGGTTATCGGTGCTGCGACCGGCTATATATCCCGCCCACTTCAACATCGCAGGGTAGCAATCCTCAAGCATTTGCCGATCTCCATATATTCGATACCATTGCCAAGGGATGATGGTTATCGCATCAGCCCATCCTGCCTGCCCTATATTATTCTCTCCCGTTCCCCAGATATTGGGCACAACACCGGGAACACCGCCATTATCGAGCTGATCGGCTCGCACATCGGCAAGCCATTTGACGAAAAACGAAGATACATCCATATTGAAAGTCGAGGTCTTGAAAAACACTTCGGCATCGCCCGTCCATCCCAAACGTTCATCGCGCTGCGGACAATCGGTAGGAATATCCAAGAAATTACCTTTCTGTCCCCACAATATATTGTGTTGAAGCTGATTGAGCAAATCGTTCGACGTCGAAAATTGCCCCGTCTGTGACATATCGGAATGAATGACTACCGCATCTATATTGTCTTTCGTTATCAACTCCTTATTGCCTTCAATCCGCAGATAGCGAAACCCTTGAAAGGTAAAGATCGGTTCATACGACTCCGTCTCACCACCTCGCAAATAATAGATGAGTTGCTGCTTGGCGGTACGCAGGTTGCGTGTATAGAAATTTCCATCCCGATCCAACACCTCGGCATGCGAGAATAACAGCGAGTCGCCGCTTTGCCCCTCTACCTGAAAGCGTATGCGACCGATAAGGTTCTGACCAAAATCAATGACCGTCTCTCCGGCAGGAGTAACGAATATATTTTGAGGTTTTATAGTTTCGTGTCTCGCAACAGGCGTCGCAATAGAAGCCACCAATTCTTTGTGAGACTGATTGTCAGACAAAACGGCATTGCTCCACGATGTATCTTCCGTGAAATGGATACTGCCTACATTCTTCTTCTTTCGGGCATCATACACTTCTCCTTTATATATCCCCGACAGCACAACAGCACCATCAACACTCGCCTTCCACGAAGCATCGGTAGGCACTATCGCCCGACTGCCGTCTTTATATGTAATCTCTATTTGAGACAACAACGCAACTTTGTTTCCAAAGAAATGTTGCCCTCCCAGCAAAGGTCCTTTGTACCAACCTTCCGACACGCCCACAACAAGGACGTTCTTGCCCGCAGTCAGTTGCTTTGTTATATCATACTGCTGATATTGAATACGTTTTCGGTAAGATGTAAATCCGGGAGTAAAAAGTTGATTCCCGACCTTTTCGCCGTTTATTTCTGCCTCATATATGCCTCGCGAGGTAATGAATAGTTCTGCTTTTTCTATCGGCTTACCCACCTCTATTATTTTCCTGAAAGAAACAACCTGACCGTCAGCCTCTGCATCTTGTCGCTGAATCCATTGCGCTTCCCAATCAGATTCCTGCAAGCCGCAAGTCCATTGTTGTATTTCGCTTTTCGCAGATTTGCCTTTATTATCCCACACCGTAACCTGCCAGTAATAAGTCTGTCTGCTTTTTAATTCCTCGCCCTTATATGGAACAGCAATCGACTTATCGCCGGATATTTTTCCGGTATTCCAAACGAGATTTTTCCCCGAACGGAGAGATCGAAGATCGGTTGCGACCTTGATCGCATAAGCCTCTTGCATCACATTTTTTGCTTCGGACAGCAACTTCCAGCTAAAGACGGGTTTCGCTAAACTAAAATTTACACCATCATATCTCAGCTCATATTTCGCATCCTTTAGAGTCAAAGATTGAGACAATAATACACTACAGCTACAAACAAAAAGAAGAATACAGGTACAGATTTTTTTCATGGTATGGTGTTTATACAGGCATTTCTATTCGTCCAAATCCCAGTCGTCGAAGAAGGAATAGTCTTCGGCAAATTGATCCAAATCGCGGCGATCTTTCTTTGTCGGACGTCCCGTCCCTCTTGCCCGATCAACAAATCCGGTCAACTTCGACATCTCCAGAATTTCGAGTTCGGATGGCGGCGTTACATCTTTCAGATATTCGGGCACGAGCTTTGCCCCCATCCTGCGCTCCGAAAGGTCGAGCACCTCGAACGAGTAAGTTATTGGCGGACGACGTACCTGCAACACATCTCCCACTTTTATCATTCGCGAAGGTTTTACCGTTACACCTTTTATAGTGATCCGTCCTTTCTTGCAAGCATCGATTGCGATGGTTCGTGTTTTGAACAAGCGAACTGCCCACAACCATTTATCGATACGTATTTCACGCGTGCTTTTTTCCATAAACAACCTCCGTCTTATTATCCGTTATATTGATGCATCGTCTCTATTGACAATGACAAAGATAACAAAAATGAGACAACAGAGAAATGCGCAATGCCGACTATTTTGGGAACGAAAGGATGGGGAGAAATAAAAAAAAGTAACACTCGGCGAGTGCTACTTCTATTATTGTTATCCTTTACTTTCTTACTTATTATTGTACTGATTCATGGCGGTCTGTATTCCGGCAAGGCAAAACGTCTTTATTATGTCCTCGCATATTTCGAATCGAGAAGGAAGAACTTGTTCCTCCTCATCAGCAAAATGCCCCAACACATAGTCGACCTGCCTTCCGCGCGAGAACTCATTACCTATCCCGAATCGCAACCGGGCATAGTTCTGCGTGCCCAGCGTGGCTTGTATATGTCCTAAGCCATTGTGTCCGGCATCGCTACCTTTCCCCTTCAGCCGCAAAGTGCCGAGTGGCAGGGCGAGGTCATCGACAACGACGAGAACGTTCTCCAATGGAATCTTCTCTGCCTGCATCCAGTATCGGACAGCATTGCCGCTAAGGTTCATATACGTCGATGGTTTCAGCAATATAAGCGTGCGTCCCTTCATTTTTATTTCCGTTACCGCCCCGTATCGCTTGTCCATAAAAACGACATTGGACGCCTTAGCTAAAGCGTCCAATACCCTGAATCCTATATTGTGGCGGGTGCATTCGTACTCAGAGCCGATGTTACCCAAGCCAACAATCAAATATTTCATATTCCGTTTGTCAATATAGTATGGCTATTAGCCGTTCTTAGCTGCAAGACCTCTTGCTGCACGAGTCAATTGAACACGACATACAACTGAATTCTTCGCATTCAATAGTTCTAAACCTTCGAAGTGTAGGTCTCCAACTTGAATTGATTTACCAAGAGCAAGTTTTTCTACGTTTACATGTACTTTTTCAGGTACTTTATCGTAGTTAGCTTTAACTTTCAGTTTGCGGATATCCAACGACATTTTACCCCCGGCTCTAACACCTTCGGCAAGACCGTCAAGTATTACCGGAACGTCGATTACTACCGGTTTCTTTTCTGATACTTGCAAGAAATCGATGTGTAACAACTCGTCTGTTACCGGATGAAATTGCAGATCTTTAAGGATAGCCTTGCATTCTTTTCCGTCGATAGTCAGGTTTACTACAAATATTTCAGGTGTATAGATCAATTTGCGAACATCGTTCTTTGCTACTACAAAGTGTGTTGCATCTGCAGTCTCACCATAGATTACTGCCGGAACTTTTTCTTCTTTACGTAAAGCTTTCGTAGCTTTCTTGCCTAAGTCTGTTCTTGAAGAACCTGCTAATTCAAATGTTTTCATTTCTAATTTTTAAATGTGTTACTCAAAATTAAGGACTTTGCTCTCCTTATTTCCCATCACACGAGGGCTCATAAATAAAAGCGGTGCAAATGTATAATATTTTCCCTTATCATCCTAATACTCCCAAAATTATCTTATTGCCTAATTATAAAAAAGACAAGAGGACACTCCTCATTTAGAACATCCTCCTGCAATTATCAAACACAAACCTATTTATTTTAGCTTCCCAACTCGCGTCGGTATAAAACACTAATAACTTTTTATTATTCTTTAAACAACAAACTACTCATTATTGTTTTACAAACTACGAAAAAAAATAATCATTAAATTACTGCTCATCAATCCTCATACACCAACGAGACTCCGACTCACAATGAGATACTATACAAAACTATTCTCAACACAAACAGATACCCGCTCGCTATCGCATACCTACATGTAGGTACGAGAGTATACAACAATAACAAATAATTGCGATTGTTAACGATTGTTAGGAGTAATACATTTGTCGTCTATTAGCAATAGATGAAACTTATGAAAAAAAAACTATCCTTTTTCGCTTTACTTATAACATTATCATGCTATAATCTTTCCGCGCAAAACAGTTCAGAAAAAACAGATTCCATTGATGTGAAAATGCCACACGAATGGAATTACAGCAAATACCGTTTCGGCGGTTATGGTGAAATCCTTTTCCAGCAAATGGATTATGGAGCAGACAGATACAAAGACCCTACCGGAGCACCCAGCGACAACCGCTCTTATATATCAATTCCGCGTGCGGTTTTCTCTTTCGATTACAAATTTCGCCCCGACATTATATTCTCTACCGAGTTGGAGATAGAATACGGCGGAACAGGCTCTGCCATGGAGCTTGAATATGAAGAAGGTGGTGAGTACGAAATGGAAATGGAAAAAGGTGGTGAGATAGAACTCGAACAATTTCACATCACAAAACAATTCAGCACTGCCTTTAACATCAGAGCCGGACATATGATAGTACCGGTGGGATTAACAAACGCCCATCACGAACCGATCTTCTTCTTCGGGACAACCAGACCTGAAGGCGAATCGACGATTCTGCCATGTACGTGGCACGAAACAGGAGTCTCGGTATTGGGATACGTTTCAGATTTCAGATACGAACTGATGCTCGTTAACGGACTCGACCCCAACGGATTTTCGTCAGCAAACTGGATACAGGGCGGACGCCAAAGTATATTCGAAACATCGGTAATGACAAACCCCGCTGTTGCCGGAAGATTAGAATACTCGGGTGTGAAAAATCTACGACTAAGCACATCTGGATATTATGGCAACACGGCGAAGAATGCAAGTAAGCCTCAGAAAATGGCAGGTATAAAAGCTCCAGTGAGCATAATATCGGCAGATGCTCAATACCTGACAAACGACTTTGCCATCAGAGCAAACGTCCTGTACGGAAATTTGGGTGCATCGAAAAGGGTATCTCAAATCAACAAGAATGTGTCTAAAAACACAGGATTTCCACGTACTCCGGTTGCCAAAAACGCAATGGCCTATTTCATCGAAGCTGGATATAACGTACTCTCATTCTTCGACACTACGGAAAAACTTATGCCTTTCGTTCGCTACGAATATTATAACAGTGCCGAGAATGTAGAAACCGGAATGTCCGAAATGCCGATCAATAAACGGAACATTTACTCTTTCGGCATAAACTACAATCTGCTGCCAAACATGGTATTGAAAGCCGACTATTCGATGAGAAAATTGGACGGAGGCAACTACAACGATGAAAACACATTCGGCATAGCACTGGCTTATACCGGATATTTCTTCAAAAAATAAAAAAACAATTTAATAAACTATTTAATTCAATTATTACTTAAAAATCACAATAATGAAAAAATTAACTACGTATTTATTAGCATTATTCGCTGTCGCATTTGCATTCTCGTCTTGTGGCGAAGACAGCCCCGAAAACAACAATGGAGATAACAACAAAACTGACGATGGATACAACTACGATTTCAAGAAAGTTTTAGCTGTATACACAGACGATGTTATACTTCCTACATATGCTGACATGAAAACTAAAGCATGGACATTGTATGATGCTGTTATCGAATTCGAAAAAACACCGACTGACCAAACTAAACTTGACG
>CALNCC010000041.1 GCA_937875275.1 uncultured Dysgonomonas sp.
AACTTGTTTGGAAGACAAATGAAGGATTTAAAGTAAATCCTTTCTACAGAAGCGAAAACATTGACGGCCTTAAGACTACCGACTCCCTACCGGGAGAGTTCCCTTATGTAAGAGGAACAAAGGTTGACAACACATGGTATACCCGTCAGGATATCGATGTTGTAGATTTTAAGGCAGCGAATGCTAAAGCGTTGGATATCCTCAACAAGGGTGTCGACTCGTTAGGATTCAAAGTGAAAAAGAAAGATGTAAACGCAGAAAACATCAAGACTCTGTTGAACGGGATTTATCCCGACATGGTAGAGTTGAACTTCGTTACATGCCCGAGCAAAGCATTAGATTTAACAAAGATTCTGGTAGATTATTACAAGAATTCCGGTGCAGATCTAACTAACTGTTTTGGGTCGGTAAACTACGATCCATTCAAGCCTTTATTGAAGAAAGGTCGTGATTGTGGCGACTGGGTTGCGAATGCAGTTGAGATGGTGAAAGTAGCCGAACAACTTCCACGTTTCAGAGTGTTGAATGTAAATGCCCATGCTTTCAGCGATGGAGGTTCGTACATTTATCAAGAGTTAGGCTATGCACTTGCCGATGGTAATCAAATATTGAGCAAGCTCGTAGAAGCAGGATTAGATTCGGCTTTAGTGGCAAAGAAAATTAAATTCAACTTCGGCATCAGCGGAAACTATTTCATGGAAATAGCTAAATTCCGTGCAGCTCGTTGGTTGTGGGCAGAAATTGTAAACGCATACCAACCACAAGCTGAAGGGGAATGCAATTGCTCAGCTAAGATATATGCTCATGCACAAACATCAATGTTCAACAAAACATTGTATGACGCGCATGTAAACTTGTTGCGTACACAAACCGAAGCCATGTCTGCAACTATTGCAGGTGTAAATTCGTTGACTGTACGCCCATACGATGAAGCGTTTAAAACACCGGACGCGTTCTCGGAAAGAATAGCTCGTAACCAACAATTGTTGTTGAAAGAAGAATGTCATTTCGATAAGATTACAGACGCTTCTTCGGGTTCATATTATATCGAAAATCTTACTAAATCTATTGCAGAGCAAGCATGGTCTTTGTTCTTGTCGGTAGACGAAAAAGGATTCTTCGAAGAACTAAAAGCCGGAACAGTGCAGGCAGCAATTCAAGAATCGGCAAATACCCGTTTCAAAGCTGCTGCAACAAGACGCGAATCGATATTGGGTACTAACCAGTTCCCTAATTTTACCGAAAAATCGGCAGACAAATTGGTTAAAACTGAGTGTGGTTGCGGATGTGGCGAAGGAGAAGCAACTCCGTTTGCTGCGTTGCCGAAAGATCGCTTGGCAACAGAGTTCGAAAAAATGCGTATGGCTACCGAAAAAACAGGTGCTCCGACAGTATTTATGCTTACAATCGGAAATCTGGCTATGCGTTTGGCTCGTTCTCAATTCTCAAGCAACTTCTTCGGATGTGCCGGATATAAGTTGATCGACAACTTAGGTTTCAATACCGTAGAAGAAGGCGTGAAAGCTGCTCGTGAAAAGAATGCCGATATCATTGTTCTATGTTCGAGCGATGATGAATATGCTGTATATGCTCCTGAGTTGAATAAACTGCTCGAAGGAGGTAAGGAAACGTTGGTTGTTGCCGGTGCTCCTGCTTGCATGGATGACTTGAAAGCTGAAGGTATCGAACACTTCATCAATGTGAAGAGCAATGTGCTTGAAACATTGAGAGTATTCAACGCCAAACTGGGTATTGCATAAGATTTAATATCTCGGAATAAAGAAAATGGATACCAAACCAACATTAAAGAATTGGATAATTGCAGTACGACCTTGGTCGTTTGCAGTATCTTCTCTTCCTGCTCTTGTAGCAATGATGTATACTATCCATGCTCATCCCGAAAGTTCTGTCAACTGGATATTTGGAGTTGCGGCGGTTATCGGTGCTGTTATTTTTCATGCAGGCGGTAATTTGTTGAGCGATTATCATGATTTTCGTTGCGGAGTAGACAGGGATGGCAAAGTAGGAACAGACTCGCTGACAAGCGGTATGTTTACGCCTAAACAGATACGTGTTTATGGATGGACATTTCTTGTCGTAGGTGTTCTTCTCGGATTGTTGCTCGTGTTGCACGCCGGTGTAGGTTTAATTTGGATTGGCATATTCGGGCTGATAGGAGCTGTGTTTTATTACAGATTTAAATTCAGGGCATTAGGAGATTTATTGATCTTTTTGGTGTACGGACCTACAATAATGCTTGGCACGGGCTATACAATGCTCGGACACATCGATTGGTCATTGTTGTTTGTTTCTTTTCCCATAGCGTTTATCACTGTCAATGTATTGCATTCCAACAATACACGCGATATACGCAGCGATCGTTATGCGGAGATTAAAACATTTGCAATGGTAATCGGTTTGAAAGCATCTGTTATTCATTACTGTGTTTTGACTGCATTGTCTTATGTGTCTGTCATATTAATGGTAGGCTTAGGGATTCTTCCTGCCGTCTCGCTGATTACGTTACTGACTATTCCTGTGGCAATCAAGAATTGCAAACAGATGTCGAAAGCAACGGAAGATGATACTACTCCTATAAATGACCTTGACAAAGGTACAGCGCAACTGCAATTGATGTTCAGTGCATCGTTGTCTCTTGCATTAATAATAGCTGTCATAATATGAAAAAACTGATAGGAGCAATACTTATAGCTGCAATCTTTTGGTTTGTGATGTTCTCGCCATGGACAAGTCCGTATATCAATTTTTGGTATGTAATGCTTGTTGCTGCCGGAACACTCTCGATCCTAAGCTTGGCATTTGGAAAAGGCTGGAAAAAACAGATATCTTTCAATGCAAAGGATATTGCACTCGGTATTGGTTCGGCAGTTGTGTTGTGGGCTATTTTTTATGTAGGAAATGAAATCTCTGCATTGATTTTCGATTTTGCGCAACCTCAGGTAAATAATGTTTATAGCATGAGAGAGGGGCAAAGCCCGTTATTTCTCGGAGCCGCACTCTTGTTCTGGATTGGTCCTGCCGAAGAATTCTTTTGGCGTGGATATGTTCAGCGTACATTGAGTGAAAGCAAGCTGGGAGCAACCAAAGCATTTCTGATAACGACTGTCGTTTATGCACTTGTGCATATCTGGTCGTTTAATTTTATGTTAGTTATGGCGGCTCTGGTATGTGGTGCTTTCTGGGGATTCCTCTACATGAAGAACAGAAATCTGTTGACAGTCTTTATCTCCCACGCAATATGGGATGTAGCTGTTTTTATTTTATTCCCAATTTTGTAAATAATCAAATAACAAAAATATGAAACCAAATTTCAGAAACATTGACATCAACAATTCAGGATTTGCAGCAACGAATGCAACCCAATGGATTGAAGATAAAGGTATCAAAGCCGACTGGGTAACTCCGGAGCTTATCCCTGTCAAATCGGTTTATACGAAAGAAGACCTTGAAGGAATGGAGCATTTGAATTATGCTTCGGGTCTGCCTCCGTTTTTGCGTGGCCCATACTCGGGTATGTACGCAATGCGTCCTTGGACAATCCGTCAGTATGCTGGATTCTCGACTGCTGCCGAGTCTAATGCGTTCTATCGTCGTAATCTTGCATCGGGACAGAAAGGTCTTTCCGTAGCGTTCGACCTTGCCACACATCGTGGATACGATGCCGACCATCCTCGTGTTGTGGGAGACGTGGGTAAAGCAGGGGTGTCGATCTGTTCGGTAGAAGACATGAAAGTATTGTTCGCGGGGATTCCATTGAACAAGATGTCTGTGTCTATGACAATGAACGGAGCTGTACTTCCAGTACTTGCTTTCTACATCGTTGCAGGACTTGAACAAGGTGCTCAATTAGACGAAATGGCAGGAACAATTCAGAACGATATTCTGAAAGAATTCATGGTGCGTAACACTTATATCTATCCTCCGGGATTCTCGATGAAAATCATCGCTGACATATTCGAGTACACATCTCAAAAGATGCCTAAGTTCAACTCTATCTCTATCTCGGGATATCACATGCAGGAAGCAGGAGCTACTGCCGACATCGAGTTGGCATATACACTTGCCGATGGTATGGAATATTTGAAGGCAGGTATCGATGCAGGTATCGATGTAGATGCGTTTGCACCTCGTCTGTCGTTCTTCTGGGCGATAGGTATGAATCACTTTATGGAGATTGCTAAGATGCGTGCCGGACGTTTGCTGTGGGCTAAGATCGTGAAAAGCTTCGGTGCTAAAAACCCGAAATCGCTTGCACTTCGTACTCACTCTCAAACATCGGGATGGTCGCTAACAGAGCAAGATCCGTTCAATAATGTAGGTCGTACATGTATCGAAGCTATGGCTTCGGCACTTGGACACACACAGTCGCTTCACACCAATGCTTTGGATGAGGCTATTGCATTGCCAACAGACTTCTCGGCACGTATTGCACGTAATACTCAGATATATATTCAGGAAGAAAC
>CALNCC010000042.1 GCA_937875275.1 uncultured Dysgonomonas sp.
AGCTTATCTTTGTCATTTATGATGAATGATATTTATAAAACGATAGTTGATAAGTCGGAAGGAATATACACCGAAAAGCGTAGTAAATTTATTGCCTACGCTTTTCCCGTGCAATCGGAAGATGAGGTGAAAGTGATTCTGGATGAGCATCGGAAAGAATATTATGATGCGCGCCATATCTGTTGGGCGTATATGTTAGGTGCTGAACGTACTAACTTTCGGTCGAATGATGATGGAGAGCCTTCGGGCACGGCAGGAAAGCCTATACTCGGACAAATAAACTCGAATGAACTTACTGATATTCTGATTCTTGTTATCCGTTATTTCGGGGGAACGAAACTGGGTACGAGTGGATTGATTGTGGCATACAGAGAAGCTGCTTTGTTGGCAATAGAGTCTGCGGATATTGTCGAGCGAACGGTAGATGATATAATCAAGGTGAGTTTCGACTATGAAGCGATGAATGGTGTGATGAAAGTGGTAAAGGATGTTAATCCACAGATATTGGATCAGTCATTTGATCTGCGTTGTGCGATGACTTTGCGGATAAGACAGTCAGATTCAGAAAATTTGGTAGATCGGTTAAGGAAAGTTGAGGGTGTGAAATGTGAGGTAGAGTAGAGGTTGTTGTCTGTTTTAATAAAGAAAAATGCGTATCGGTAATGGTACGCATTTTTACTTTATTGTAGATGATTGTTTGATCAATAAGCTTCGGAATGTACTGATTTTACGGCTCTTCCCGACGGATCGATGCGGTTCTTGAACGAAGCATCCCACTCCAAGGCAACAGCGGAGCTACATGCCACAGATGGAACGGATGGCACAGTCTGTGCCGCCGATGCGGAAGGAAAATGTTCTTCGAAAATAGTTCTGTACCAATACTCTTCTTTACTCATCGGAGGATTGATAGGGAATCGTTCCGCAGCATGTTTCATCTGTTTATCTGAGATTTTTTCTTCAGCTGTTGCGCGTAGAGAATCAATCCAATTGTATCCGACTCCGTCAGAGAACTGTTCTTTTTGTCTCCATGCCACACTTGCGGGTAGAGCATCTTCGAAAGCTTTTCTTAAAATATATTTTTCAATTTTGCCGTCAGCGCACATTTTGTCTTTCGGGTTCAGGCGCATTGCCACATCCATAAATTCTTTATCGAGAAACGGTACACGTCCTTCTACTCCCCACGCGGCCAATGATTTGTTGGCACGTAAACAGTCATACAGATGCAGTTTATCTAATTTTCTTACAGTCTCTTCGTGTAAGGCTTTAGCGTCAGGTGCTTTGTGAAAATATAAATATCCGCCGAATAGTTCGTCCGAACCTTCCCCGGAAAGTACCATCTTTACGCCCATCGATTTTATGTAACGGGCAAGTAAATACATTGGGGTAGATGCTCTTACGGTGGTTACATCGTATGTTTCGATATGATAGATAACATCGCTTAGTGCATCCATTGCTTCTTCTACTGTAAAATTGATCTCGTGATGCACGGTGCCTATATAATCGGCGACTTTGCGTGCAGCTTCCAAATCGGGTGCGCCTTTCAGCCCCACAGCAAAGGAATGTAGTTGAGGCCACCATGCTTCAGAATTACTGTCGTCCTCAATGCGGCGACCGGCATATTTTTTTGCAATAGCTGAGATGACTGACGAGTCTAATCCTCCGGATAGGAGAACGCCGTATGGTACGTCAGACATCAGTTGTCTGTGTACAGCTTTTTCGAGAGCATCGCGCAATTCATCTATGTCAGATGTGTTGTCTTTTACATTGTCATATTCCATCCACTCTCTTTTGTACCATTGCACCGGTTCTTTGTCCTTGTCGGTCATGTAATATCCGGCAGGAAACTCTTGTATGTTAGGGCAGATACCTTCTAATGCTTTCAGTTCGCTGGCTACATAAAATTGTCCTTTGTCATCATAACCCATGTACAGGGGGATGATTCCCATGTGGTCGCGACCAATCAGGAATGTATCTTTCTCTGAATCATACAATGCAAAAGCGTATATTCCGTTCAGATCTTCGAATATGTCTATTCCTTTGTCTTTATACAGAGCTAAAATTACTTCGCAATCTGAGTTGGTAAGAAAAGGGTACTCGGCATATTTGTTTCTGATCTCTTTTTGGTTGTATATCTCGCCATTGACAGCAAGTATAAGTTTGCCGTCTTGGCTGTATAATGGTTGTTTACCTGAGTCTACTCCCACGATAGAAAGTCTCTCGTGGGCAAGAATCGCACTTTTACCGCAGTATATCCCCGACCAGTCGGGTCCACGATGGCGAATTTTTTTTGCCATCTTTAATATCTGACGACGAAGAATGTCAGTATCTTGTGTTAAATCGAATGCACCTACAAATCCACACATAGCAATTTATGATTAATGTGAAACATTTTATTATTTACAGTCTGGCAAAGATAGACTGTTTTGTCTATATAACAAACTAAACCTATCAAAATGTTTTTGTAATATGTGAAATAATCGCAAAAAGATATTTATTTACTGTTGTTGCTTTCTAATTGGCGGAGTGTGGGGCTTCTCTTGATGGTGCTTGTATTCTGAAAAAATATTAGATTATCTGTAAAATACTTATATTTGTAGTTCATTTCTTGTTGATTACGAACTTTAACACGACCTTGGTCGATCGAAACATAAAATTTACAATGAAAGCAATCCATTTTACAAAAGGACTTTGTGTCCTGTTCCTCTCACTATTTATTTTATCCTCTTGTAGCGACGACGATAACGGAGATGATTCTGTTGTTGCAAAATTGGAAGGCGAGTGGGAGATTACATCGCGAGTGATATCTTCATATAACAAAGACTGGCCAGATGATATGGCGGAGAGTTTCAAGAATTGGGATAAAAAGATAAATGGGCTGTACCAATCGTATGGGACTGGATATTTGTCGAAATATATTTTTGACGAAAAACAGACGGAAGTTAGATCTATAACGACTAAGCGTGTGGATGAGGTCTTGATAAAAGATTTGAGAGAATCGTATACTATAGTTGGTAAAGACTCTATTGTGGTGCGAAATCAAGGGTTGGGCGAAATCACTCGACAAGGCAAATATTATTTTTCTGGGGAAAATTCTTGTCAGATGATTTATTCTGTCGATGAAACCTCTATCCGTTTGTTTCTGGAAGAAATTGGAGTAGACCCTCAGCTGCCTAATGGCACATACCCTTATTATGCAACGATAAGATATAATCTTAGTCGTAAATGACGCGGAAAAAGTTTGAGGAATAAAAATTATTTTATATATTTGCACCCCGATTGTCAATAGGCTAACAAGAAATCATGGAGAAAATGATTCGCCTCAGACGCATAACCTGTAAAAATAAAAACAGATGTACGCAATTGTAGACATTCAAGGTCAACAAATGAAAGTTGAAAAAGATCAGAAGATCTATGTTCACAGAATCGACGCAGAAGCCGGCTCGGAAGTAGAGTTCGACAAAGTGTTGTTGATAGATAACGAAGGAAACGTTACTATCGGTGCTCCGACAGTAGAGGGCGCAAAAGTTGTAGTTGTTGTTGGTTCTCAAGTAAAGGGAGACAAGGTACTTGTTTTCCACAAAAAGAGAAGAAAAGGACACCGTAAATTGAACGGTCATCGTCAACAATTTACTCAAGTTACAATTAAAGAAATTATTGCTTAACAAGATTAAAGTTACGAAAAAATGGCACATAAGAAAGGTGTAGGTAGTTCGAAGAACGGTCGCGAGTCAGAAAGTAAACGACTTGGAGTTAAGATATTTGGTGGTGAAGCTGTAAAAGCTGGAAGTATTATTGTTCGTCAGAGAGGAACAACTCATCATCCGGGAGAAAATGTAGGTATAGGAAAAGATCATACACTATTTGCATTGACAGACGGTGTGGTAGCTTTCCGTAAGAAAAGAAATGACAGATCTTACGTTTCGGTTGTACCTCAGGCAGAAGCTTAAAAACATAAGTGATATAATAAGTAAAAGGGCTGAAGATTTGATCTTCAGCCCTTTTTTGTTCTTTGAATATATTATCTAAATATATTGAATAGTCGAGACATATGTTTTTTTTAACATTACAAACAATCTATTCGTCAATAAAATCGTGTTTTTTATGTCATAATGTTTATCTTTGTCGCGAAAATGTTTATTTCCTATCCATAAATTAAAATTATCAGATGAAAGCAGAAAAAGTATTAGAAGACTTGAAACGTCGATTTCCGAACGAAGCAGAATATCATCAAGCAGTACAAGAAGTGCTGGAATCAATAGAGGAGGTATATAATCAGCATCCTGAGTTTGAAAAAACAAACCTTGTGGAACGGTTATGTATTCCCGATCGCATATTTTCGTTTCGTGTAACATGGACAGACGATGCCGGCAATGTGCATACCAATATGGGGTATCGTGTGCAGCACTCAAATGCTATCGGTCCTTACAAAGGGGGAGTGCGTTTTCATTCATCAGTATCACCTTCGATACTTAAGTTCCTGGCTTTCGAGCAGACTTTCAAAAACTCTTTGACAACTCTGCCTATGGGAGGTGGAAAAGGGGGATCGGATTTCAGTCCGAAAGGAAAATCTACCACAGAGATAATGCGTTTCTGTCAAGCCTTTGTATTGGAGTTGTGGAAGCATATAGGTCCGGATACGGACGTGCCTGCCGGAGATATCGGTGTTGGTGGTCGCGAAGTAGGGTATATGTTCGGGATGTATAAGAAGCTGACTCACGAGTTTACCGGAACATTTACGGGTAAGGGATTGGCATTCGGAGGATCGAATATTCGCCCCGAAGCTACCGGATATGGAAACGTTTATTTCCTTCTCGAGATGTTGAAAACAAAAAATATCGACATCAAAGGTAAAAAATGTATCGTGTCGGGATCGGGTAATGTTGCGCAATACACTTGCGAAAAGTTGATAGAGCTTGGGGCTATCCCGGTTACTTTGTCCGACTCTAACGGCTATATTTACGATCCGGAAGGTATAACAGTCGAGAAATTAGCGTATGTGAAAGAGTTGAAAGAACTTTATCGTGGACGTATAAAGGAATATGCTGACGAATATGGATGTAAATATGTGCCTAACGCTCGTCCTTGGGGCGAGAAGGGAGATATTGCTCTGCCATCGGCAACGCAGAACGAGGTGAATGGAGAGGATGCCAGAAAGCTTGTGGCAAATGGAGTGATTGCTGTATCGGAAGGTGCTAATATGCCATCTACGCCGGAGGCTATTGAAGTGTTCCAGAATGCTAAAATTTTATATGCACCGGGTAAGGCTGCCAATGCCGGAGGTGTTTCAGTGTCGGGGCTTGAAATGACCCAGAACTCTGAGCGATTGAGCTGGAGCTCGGAAGAGGTTGATGCCAAATTGAAATGGATTATGTCGAATATTCACGACAATTGTGTGAAATACGGAACGGAGCCTGATGGATATGTAAACTATGTGAAGGGGGCGAATATTGCCGGATTCATGAAGGTTGCTAAAGCTATGATGGCACAAGGGATAATTTAAAGTCTCAATATTACATACGAAAACGGGCGATTGGAATTTTCCAGTCGCCCGTTTCTATTTATAGCAATCAGTGAATGATTATTTATTCAGTCTGAAACGTTCGTTGCCATTCTTGATAAAATCAACAATTTGGTTGGCTGCGGCAATCCCGGCATTTGTATTTGCTTCGGCAGTTTGTGCACCCATTTTCTTTGGAGAAGAGAAATATCTTCCTGCAAATTTTTCTGCCATTTCGGCATCATTACCCGGCTTGATGTCTGTTACGTATTTGAAGTCAGCTCTATCTTCCATCAATTTTACGATTTCGGCCTCGTTGATGACCTCTTTACGTGCAGTATTGATCAGCAATGCTTTCTTTGGCATTTTGCTCAACAGGGCATAGTTGATAGAGTTTTTAGTCTCTGCCGTTGCCGGAATATGGATAGATACAATTTGGCATGTTGAATACAATTCTTCGACCGATCCTACAGCTTTTACTCCTTCAGCTTCTATTTGCTCTTTTGTGAGGAATGGATCGTAGGCATATATTTCCATGCCGAATCCCTTGGCGATGCGTGCAACGTTGCGTCCCACATTTCCATAAGCGTGTATGCCTAATTTTTTGCCAAGAAGTTCTGTCCCCGATGCTCCGTTAAAGAGGTTACGCACGGCATAGACAGCCAATCCGAATACAAGTTCGGCCACAGCGTTTGCGTTTTGTCCGGGAGTGTTCATGGCGCAGATGTTGTTTGCCGTTGCGGCATCCAAGTCTACGTTGTCGAATCCTGCTCCTGCGCGTACTACAATTTTCAGATTCTTTCCGGCATCAAGTACCGCTTTGTCGAAGATATCGCTGCGGAAGATTGCTGCATCTGCATCTGCGATAGCGTCTAACAACTGTTGTTTGTCTGTGTATTTTTCCAAAAAAGCAGCTTCGAATCCCGCATTATCCAGCACGTTTTTAATCCCGGCTGTAGCTTCAGCAGCGAATGGCTTTTCTGTTGCAATTAAAACTTTCATATTTCGATTATTTATTTTGCGATTTTCTTTTCAAATTCTTGCATAGCGTTTACCAATGCTTGAACACCCTGAATAGGCATAGCGTTGTAAGTAGAAGCACGGAATCCTCCAACAGAGCGGTGTCCTTTGATGCTGTAAATGCCGCGTTCTTTAGCGAACTCGATAAATTCGGCATCGTGTCCTTCATATTCAGGTTTGAATACGAAGCAGATGTTCATCAACGAGCGGTCTTCAGGTACGCATGTTCCCATGAAAACAGGACTGCGGTCAATCTCATTGTACAACAAAGCTGCTTTTTCCTTATTGCGTTTGTATATAGCTTCCACGCCACCAATTTTCTTCAACCATCTCAGTGTTTGCATACAACCATAGATAGGCACAACGGGAGGTGTGTTGAACATCGATCCGTTCTCCATATGCGTTTTATAGTTAAGCATAGTCGGTATCTGACGTGTTACTTTTCCTAATATTTCGTCTTTCACTATAACGATAGTTACCCCCGCAGGACCAGCATTTTTTTGAGCTCCGGCGTAGATTAAGCCGTATTTAGATACATCTACCGGACGAGAGAAGATGTCGGAAGACATGTCTGCAACCAATGTAACAGGCGATTCTAAATCTTTGTGGATTTCTGTTCCGAAGATTGTGTTGTTTGTCGTGATATGGAAATAATCGGCATCAGCAGGTATTTTGTAGTCCTTAGGGATGAATGTATAGTTTGAATCTTTAGAAGATGCAACTTCTACTACTTCTCCGAAAAGTTTAGCTTCTTTCATCGCCTTGTTAGCCCATGTACCTGTATTTAAGTAGGCAGCTTTTTTCTCAAGCAAATTGAACGGAACCATACAGAACTGCATGCTGGCACCTCCTCCTACAAATATAACAGAGTAGCCCGCAGGTACATTCAGTAGCTCTTTTACCAAGTCGGTAGTTTCGTCCATAACAGCTTGGAAATCTTTTCCACGATGACTCACTTCCATAAGGGAGAATGAGGATCCGTTGAAATTCAATATTGCTTTTGCTGTTTCTTCGAAAGCTTCTTTTGGTAGAATTGATGGACCCGGACTAAAATTGAATTTTTCCATTATATGTACATTTTATTAGTTAGTGAATACCTTTTATTTTTAGAATTCAAAAATAGTAATATTTTGCAACATAATCGGGATAATGATATTTTATGATAATAATATTTTAGATGCATATAGTTTTTCTATCTTTGTGTCAGTTCGCTCGTAGAGGGAAAAAGATATGTATAAAGAGAATCAGTTTAATCTTTAAATAAAACACCAAGAAAACAGTTATGGCTAAAGTAAAACCTTTCAAAGGGGTAAGACCACCCAAAAGCATTGTTAAAGAAGTTGCGGCAAGACCTTATGATGTATTAAATTCGGAAGAGGCGCGTAAGGAAGCGGAGGGTAACGAAAAATCGTTATATCACATAACCAAACCTGAGATAAATTTCGAAAAAGGAACAGACGAGCATGATCCGAGGGTGTATCAGAAGGCGAAAGATATGTTTGGTCAGTTCATAGAGAAAGGTTGGCTCGTAGAAGATGAGAAAGAGCTTTACTATGTGTATGCTCAGACTATGAATGGAAGAACACAATATGGATTGGTAGTAGGAGCTAATGTCGATGACTATGTTTCGAATAGAATAAAGAAACACGAGCTGACAAGGAAAGACAAGGAAGAAGATCGTATGAACCATATCAATACGGTAGATGTTCAGGTCGAACCTGTTTTCCTTGCATATTCAGAGAATGCGAAATTGGATACTATTGTAAAGAGGGTTATAGAGACTCTGACGGAATATGATTTCGTTACGAGTGATGGAGTAGGGCATCATTTTTGGTTGATTGATGATGACCAGGATATAGCAGATATTACAGCCGAATTTGCAAAGATGCCAAGTCTGTATATTGCAGATGGACATCATCGTTCAGCTGCGGCATCTTTGGTTTGTGCCGAAAGGAGAAAAGAAAATCCTAATTATACAGGAAATGAAGAGTACAATTATTTCCTCTCGGTTTGTTTTCCTGCCGACCAGTTGAATATTATAGATTACAATCGCTTGGTGAAAGATTTGAATGGGCTGACTTCAACTCAGTTTATCGACAAGCTAAGTGAGCATTTCGATATAGAAGAGAAAGGAAGCGATATTATACCGCCGGCAGGCTTGCACCATTTCTCTATATATTTAGAGGGTAAATGTTATGTTCTGACAGCGAAAGGTGGAACGTATGATGACAACGACCCTATTGATGTGTTGGATGTAACCATTTCTTCGAAATATATTTTAGATGATATTTTGGGCATAAAAGATTTGAGAACGGATAAGCGTATCGACTTTGTAGGTGGTATAAGAGGTTTAGGCGAACTAAAGAGCCGTGTGGATAGCGGTGAGATGAAGCTTGCGGTTGCCCTATATCCGGTAACAATGCAGCAACTGATGGATATTGCAGATACGAATAATATAATGCCTCCGAAAACAACGTGGTTTGAACCGAAATTGCGTTCTGGACTTATTATTCATAAGCTTAGCTGATATGGGATAATAAAATAAGAAAGCGATTATAAGATCGCTTTCTTATTTTATTTAGGTTACTCGTTTTGTCAGATATTGTAACATCCATTAAATGATTGTATTTTTGTAAACAAATGTAAGTGCGATTCATCAACAATCATTTTTACCGAATGGTATAATAAAAGTAATATGAAAGGAATAATTTTAGCAGGAGGAAGTGCTACAAGGCTTTATCCTTTGTCAAAAGCAATATCGAAACAGATAATGCCTGTATATGATAAGCCAATGATATATTATCCATTATCGACATTGATGCTTGCTGATATACGGGAAGTCTTGATAATCTCTACTCCACGCGATTTGCCGATGTTTAGAGATTTGTTGGGCGATGGTTCAGCATTAGGTATGAGATTTGAATATATCGTACAGGAAGTTCCCAATGGATTGGCTCAGGCATTTGTCTTGGGCGAGCAGTTCCTTGATGGAGACTCGGCATGTTTGATTCTTGGAGATAATATGTTTTATGGACAAGGATTCTCTTCGATGCTGAAAGATGCTAAGTCGATGGAAAAAGGAGCATGTGTATTTGGATATTATGTTCGTGATCCGCGAGCATATGGTGTCGTTGAATTTGATGAAAATGATAACGTTTTGTCTTTGGAGGAGAAACCGATGAATCCAAAATCAAATTATGCAGTTCCGGGATTGTATTTCTATGACTCATCGGTAGTGAAAAGGGCTAAAGCCCTGCAACCATCTCCACGAGGCGAGTATGAAATAACGGATTTAAATAAAACGTATCTAAGCGAGGGCCTTTTGAAGGTAAAACAGTTTGGACGGGGATTTGCTTGGTTAGATACTGGTAATGCAGACAGTTTACTGGAAGCCGGTAATTTTGTTGAAACGATACAAAAAAGACAAGGTTTTTATATTTCCTGTATTGAGGAGATAGCGTGGCGTAAGAAATGGATCTCGGATAATCAGATGGAAGCTTTAGGTAAAGCCTTAGATAAGACCTCTTATGGACAGTATATATTAGATTTGTTAGGCAAAAAATGATTTTTACAGAATTACATATAAAGGGAGTTTGGATTATTGAGCCTAAAATATTTACAGATCAGCGTGGATATTTTATGGAGTCGTTTCGCAAAGATTTATTTGAACAACATATTGGTAAGATCGATTTCATTCAAGATAATGAATCTAAATCCACAAAGGGTGTTCTCAGAGGCTTGCATTTTCAAAAAGGTGAGTTTGCTCAGGCCAAGTTAGTTCGTGCCCTTAGAGGACGAGTTTTGGATGTTGTTGTTGATATACGTAAAGGTTCTCTTACTTACGGTGAATATGTCGCTGTTGAGTTAACGGAAGACAATAAAAAGCAATTGTTCATGCCGCGCGGAATGGCACATGGATTTGTAGTATTGAGTGATGAAGCTATATTCTCTTATAAGGTAGACAATGTTTACTCTCCAACTAATGAGGCCACTCTTTTGTGGAACGATCCGCAATTGAATATTGATTGGGGAATAGAAGAAAATGAAGCCGTACTATCCGATAAAGACAAGACCGGACAGAGATTAGATAAGATATAGAATAAGCAACTATTTGAATATTTCACGAATATGATTCTTTGTAATAAAAGAATTACATTCATTAGTGTCCCATTAAAATCGGGACATTATTAAAAATTAAATAATCTTGGCTCATTAAGTCCAAATCGTTCTTTGTCATCTTGAAATTTAGTTTTGTTAAAGAGGTTTCTGAGGTTAGTTTTATCTGTCAATGAGATGCTCAATACTTGAAGAACTTCGTATGTGCTTCTATCCAATTGCATATCGTGTTGAACGATTGCCACTGAACAGTAAGTACATAACGTTGTCGAGTCAAAAGCATAGACGCTACCGCCGAGCTTAAAAATATTGGTGGCTCGTTTCTCTCTTGCTTCGTTGACCAAGTAGTACGCATATTCTTCAAAGATACGATAGTCTCTATCTTGATTGGCTCGTGCCAAAGATGATTTTGAAACATTCTTACCTATCCCTAAATGATAACATTTAGAATGATGAGCATCAAGAGCAACTATCAAATCTCTCAGACTTTCACTATTGGAAAGTTGCCCGAGCATCAATGCTAGTAGTTGATTCCAACAAGTGAAATGTTTTACGTAACGATTTCCTTGATACTTATCGACGATGCGTCGGAACTTAGCTTCGTTCTGAAATGAGATCAGTTGAGCAAATACGTATTTCTCTTTATTCATTGCAGTTTCTATTAGGTCTACAAATCTATAAATTGAAATCGTCGCGACTAAAAAATAGATATAACTAACTAAATTTCAAATATTTCAAAGAACTATTCTGGATTTTAATGGGATAGCAATGATCTACAAGAATATATAATAACACAGCGAACCTATAAAGCAAGAACAGATATGCATAATATTGAAAAGCTGTACTTGGAGATTAAAGGTGATTACGAGAAGGCTCAACGTAAGGTTTCTGATTTTATAGATAAGAACAGACATATTGTTGTAGAAACGAAATCGTTTGAGAAAGCAAAACTAGAAAATGAAGCCAATCATTTATCTATTTTGTATAATCAAATGGCTCAGCAATTACAACTATCTCGGGTGAAGGTTCAAAACGAAACTCCAGTATTTACAATAATTCAACCAGCAGTAGAGCCATTGCGACCATCTAAACCAATGAAGAAAGTAATACTATTTGGATCCTTGTTATCTCTTTTTTATATTGTATTATAATATCGGAAAGATAAATAGAAAATTAGAGGTCACACAAGATATCTCTATCTTAAAAGCTTTTGTGGTTCTCTTTTTTTTGTGTATAGTATATACTAACTGGATTTATGCAATCATTTTTATGTTTCATCATATTGTATGTTATTCTAATTAAAGGTATAGAAGTCATATAGACTTTTGTTTTTTGTTAATATTCTTAAAAAGTATAACTATAAAAGCTATGTAATTGAAAGATT
>CALNCC010000043.1 GCA_937875275.1 uncultured Dysgonomonas sp.
AATAGGCACATATGTGGTGGTTCGCCGTTTGGTTTTCATCAGTGGCGGCATCACTCACGCGTCTTTGGGTGGAATAGGACTTGGATTTTATTATGGTATAAACCCCATTGTTGCAGCATTGATTTTCTCAATCCTGTCAGCTTTCGGGATAGAGTGGATCTCCTCGAAACAGAATGTGCGGGAAGACTCTGCCATAGCTGCCTTTTGGTCATTAGGCATGGCAATCGGGATCATCTTCATCTATCTGAAACCGGGATTTGCACCCAATCTGTCCGATTATCTGTTTGGAAATATATTGACGATAACAACAACCGACATAATCTCACTTGCGGCATTATCTATTGTGTTGATCTTGTTGTTTCTTGCCTACGGTAAAGAAATACTGTTCATTGCATTCGACTCCGATTTTGCAAAAACAAGGAATCTGCCGGTAAACTTCATCAAATATACAATGATGTGTTTTATAGCCATCACTATTGTGTTGTCTATCAGACTTGTAGGAATTGTCCTGCTCTTATCTTTGCTTACTGTGCCTCAGATGACAGCCAATTTGTTTACCTCCAACTTTGTGAAGATGATAGGTCTGTCGATCATCATCGGATTTATAGGTTGCCTTTCCGGTCTGTTCCTCTCTGCCGTACTGGATGTACCTTCCGGTGTTTTCATCATATTCGTACAGTTGCTGATATTTATCGTTTGCCGACTGTCGATAGGTGCAAAAAGGAAGCATGAATTGTACCGTCAATGATGTTTCTTGGGTTTCAATCCCCGAAAAATTTCTTTCAACGTGATTTCGCGGTTATTTGTCTTTCGGAAAAGTAAAGCTCCGATAGTAATACCAATCGCCAAAGTAAACAGTAAAGACATAGTCAATGTCAGATTATGCGCTATTTCGTACAGTAATGTCGGATTTTGGCTTATATAGTCTATGCCTTCGGTAAGCTTTATCCCTCCCAACATCGTGCGGTAGGCAAACAGTCCGGGTATCATTGTAATACAAGCCGGCATAGTGAATACGACAGGCGGTGTGTTCGCTTTATGGGCGGCGAATATCCCCACCAATCCGATCATTACCGATCCGGCGAGAGTAGCTGTAATAATTCCCAAATCGAACTGAATAAGTATAAAACGGATGCTATGCCCCATTCCTCCTATCAACCCTGCTAAATAGAGGATGCGACGAGGTGTCCCGAACAAAATAGCCCATCCCAGACCTACAATAAAAGCAATTGTGAAATCGCGAAGTATATCGAATATTGACAGTTCCATATTTTCTAAAAATTACCTATACCTAACAAAGTTATACATAAAGTCATGCCGGCAGCAATACAGAGAAGTATGAATCCGGCAAACATAGCTCTGTTGATAGCAGACGAGAGGTATCCGTCGATGAGATCTATTACGCAATTGATCAACGGAACTCCCGGAATAAGATACAAGACAGATGTCGCCATTGCGGCCTCGGGGTTCTCCCCTATCTCGTATATACTGCCCAATCCGGTTATTAAAGTGGTAAGAAATGCAGCCATAGCGATAGATAGCATCGGATTAAATCTCATTTCAGCTATCTTTGCCCGAGTATGAAAACCAATGAATGCGGCAACCATCGTTATCAATGCATTATTCATATCCCCTTTCGAAAACAAACATAATCCGGCACAAGACAATCCCACGGCAATCGATATTACTATATTATTATAGCTTTTCTTTTCCTTTATATTGTTAAATAATTTCTGTGTTTCATCAACTGTCAGATTTTCCTCTTTCACCTTCCATGACAAATGAGAGACTTCTGTCAACACAGACAATTGCACAATATGTGCCGGAGAACTCTTGTAGAGTGTTATCGTATTATCCTCGTCGTTGACATCCCTGATAGTAACAAGTAGCCCTTTGAATGAGGGACTTATATCTGTTTCAAATCCCCACGTCAGCGAAAATCGGTTCAGATTTCGGTTTACTCGCCCGCAATGTGCTCCCGATGCCAATAGATAGGTTCCTATATCGAGAACAATATCCGCAACGTGTTGCGCCGAAATTTTTTTGTCATTACTATTGCTATCCACAGACATTATTTATCGTTTAAATATAAAGTAGATCAAAGGAACAAAAAAAGAATCAATATAAAATTTGAATGATTCGTTAATTTTATAACTTTGTTTAATTGATACGAAATATTAAAACAGTTGATAAGGCTACATCCAACCATAAATGGAGAAGAAAAAAAAGATATATATCATCATCAATCCCTTTTCCGGAACTATATCTAAACAAAATATACCGGAGAATGTTTATCGTATTCTTGATCAGAATATCTTTGATATAGAATTTCTGAAGACAGAGTATGCGGGTCATGGTTATGACCTTGCTCTGAAAGCTGTTGCAAAAGGTGCTGACTATGTCATAGCTGTGGGAGGAGACGGTACGGTAAACGAAATAGGACGTGCGTTGGTTGGTTCCGAAACTACATTAGGCATCATCCCCTTGGGGTCGGGTAACGGGCTGGCGAGAGAATTGAATATTCCTCGTAATGTGAAAAATGCACTAAAAACGATTGCAGAGCAGCATATTATCTCTATCGACTATGGGATTGTCAACGATCATATATTTTTCTGTACCTGTGGTGTAGGGTTCGACGCAGTTGTGGCTGAGCGTTCTGCCGGACAGAAGAATAGAGGCACGCTAATGTATTTCAAGAATATGTTAGAATCGTTCTTCTCCGAAAAACCCAAGACTTATGAAATAATCTATCCGGGAGGACATTTTACAGAGAAAGCCTTTGTGGTTACATGTGCCAATGCCAGCCAATATGGTTATGAGGCTCACATAGCTCCTCACGCCGATATACAGGATGGAAAGATCAACCTTGCCATACTACAACCTCTTGACATACAGGATATACCTAAGACCGCAGCACAATTGTTTGCCCGCACATTAGACAATAATAAAAAAATGTTATCATTGGTAACCAACGAAGTGATTATCAAGAGAGAAAAAGAAGGGGTTATGCATATCGATGGTGATCCGGTATATACAGGAAAAGAGATACGGGTAAATACCATCCCTTTGGGTATAAAAGTTTTAGTGCCCAAAGTGATACCCAAAAAACACCCTCTTGATCCGGAAGAAATTTTCTTGACTGTATTGAGGGCCATTCATTAACATAAGCTCCGTATTGCGATGAAATATATTTCTATTGCATTCATTTCTCTATTATCGATCATCAATTACAGTTATTCTTCAACAAAACAGAATCAAACTGGCTTTGATCGGATCGATAAACAATTAGACTCCATAATGGTACAGTATAAGATACCGGGAGTACAATTAGCAATCATCCACAACGAGAAGATAGTGTACGCCAAGGCTTACGGGTACTCGGACGTGGAAAAAAGAACACCTGTAACAAATTTTTCAACCTTTAGGGTAGCCAGTTTGTCGAAGCCTATAACTTTAACCTCTATTCTGAAACTGTTTATGGATAAGGGGCTTTCTTTAGACCACAAAGTGTTCGGCAAGAATGGTTTATTATCTTTCGACTATCCACTATTAGATACTGCGAAGTTGCAAAAAATAACAGTTAAGCATCTTATCGACCATAAAGCCGGTTTTACGAACAACCTTGGCGATCCTATGTTTTGGGATAAATTCATATCGCAGGACGAATTAATAAAGAGGGTTTTGACTGAGCGACATATAGAATTTGATCCCGGAGAAAAATATAGTTATTCTAATTTCGGTTATTGTCTTTTAGGGCGAATAATAGAGGTTGTTAGTGGAGCAACATACGCAGATTATGTTTGCCATACTATCTTGCCGTTATGCGATATACAGAGTATGTGTATTGGAGGGAACGAGATAGCAGATAGGAAAAATGATGAAGTTACTTACTATGGACAAGAGTCTCTTTCGCCGTACGCAATGAATATAGAGCGAATGGATGCACATGGAGGATGGATTGGCTCAGCATCAGACTTGGTAAAATTTCTGATGGCGGTAGATCGAAATCCGCAAGTTGATGATATTCTGCCAAAAGAGTGGATAGAGAATACTTATCTTTCGTATGAAAGATGGATACATACAGGTTCGCTGCCGGGCACAAGTGCCATCATATCTCGATTCGATGACAATTGGGGATATGCCATATTAGCAAACACCCGAACCAATGGTGTATTGGAAGCTATGGAGTCTGTTGTTACAAGTAATCTGTCTATCCAATAATTTTGAAACGACATAAAGCGTTTGTTCTTTGTAAGGATAATTTTAATATACGAACTCGAACTCATAGTTTGCCGTGTTGCCGCAACCATCTTTGGCAACAAAACTAAATTTGTGGGTAGTTCCGTTTTTCGTCAATCTCGTATCATCGAAAGTGTAAGTGTAAACAGTCGATTTCACATCATGCTCAAACAACACAAATTTACCGTCGATAGTACCACGAAAAGAAGCTACACCACTGAGATCATCAGTCAATCGGATTTTTATAGCTTTGTTTGTCGCCCACTTTTCTGCATTGAGAGGAGCTATAGAAGGTGCTTTTGTATCACTCCCTACCGAATATGTATGTCCTAATTCCCTTATGCGTCCAATGACAGCACCATCCTTATATGTACCACCAACCCATGATACTCTTTGTCCATTAATTTTAATGATTCCGTATTGCGATTTGTTCTCCATGCTGTCAGCTGTCAAACGTATTTTCATATCACAATATCCGTCAAGCGGTATATACGAGCTGTTTACCGCATATATATCAGTAAAATATGGACTTAAAGAATCTTGAGCTAAAGAGAAACAAATATCTTTATACAAATTGTTTTTAGGTATAATCAGAGAAAAAGACTCGTTGATATAATGTTTGTCTCCATCCCAAACCATATATTGCGAACAAGTCTGCTGCGTATTTATTTCTGTTTGCTTGCCCGTAACTTTAAAACCATATTCGGTTATATTACCATATAGGTCTTCCAATTCGTATCTAAAATTATATTCTTTCTCTTCATCTATATTGACATAACCGTTGTTTTTAGCCTTATAGAAAGGAAGTTTATTGCCGGGTTCGATGAATGATTTCATGTAAAAATCTTTTTTACGAGACCAATAATCATAATCAATCATACTGTTTATCATCCGCGTAGTTCCGAAGTTTACAGTCTCAATATCAGACTGAAATATCAGCTCATCATCACAGTATAAACGAACTAACTTAACTCCATATATATTGGTTGTCTCATTCATTCTATCAGTAGAATACACCCCTAATCCTATCCTGCCCCATGCCGAAGTATTTGGGATAGTCGCATAACCTCCATCTTTATGTTTACGTATCGGATAATATATTGAAGCATTATCGTTGACAACACCTTGTTGATCGATTCCGTATAAGGCAATACCTTTCAATTCGGGAGATAAAGTATCTTGTATACGATCTTTGTAGTAAACTAATGGATCGAGAGTTAAGCCCGTATTCAAATCTCTTATCTCGAAATGAACATGAGGACCCCCTGACGAACCTGTATTTCCACTATATGCTATAAGATCTCCTTTCTTTAATGGAAATAACGATTTGTCGGGGTATAAATCGACTTTGAAACGTTCAAGTTTGTTTTGCCTTTCTTTCACATAGGCGGCAATCTTGGGGGCATATCGTTCTATATGAGCATACACACTCATGTGCCCGGTTGTCGGGTGTGAAACATAGATTGCTAACCCATAACCGGATGGAGATACGGCTATACGCGATATATATCCATCTTCTATCGAATACACCGGTTTATTTATGACTCCTTCGGTTTTCAGATCTATACCCGAATGGAAATGGTTGGCTCGCAATTCTCCAAAGTTGGCACTTAACAATATCGGTATATCTAATGGCGACCGATAGTCAGTCTTATCGCTTTGGGCAAGAAGGCACATAGAGATTGCAAACAAAGAAAATATGGTGTATATTCGTTTCATGAGGTTTCATTATTAGTTCGTGCAAAAATAAAGTATTTAATCATTACAGGCAAGCATTATTGTATATCAATGATATAGTGATATATAGCGCAGAATAATAATTAAATATCAAAAAAACACATGCAAATGTTTGCAAATATTCAAAATTAGTATACCTTTGCATCCGCAATCACGAGGAATAGCCGCCAGTTCAGAGGAACTAAACGCAACTTAATATTCCCAAGATGGCCCATTCGTCTATCGGTTAGGACGCAAGATTTTCATTCTTGAAAGAGGGGTTCGACTCCCCTATGGGCTACAAAAAAAGATAATATTTAACAACAAAATAAGAGATTAGTCAAAATGGCAAATCACAAATCAGCAATAAAGAGAATTAGACAAGCAGACGCAAGACGTTTGAGAAACAGATACGTTGCAAAGACAACACGTAATGCAGTGAAGAGACTTCGCGAAGTTGCAGATAAAGAAGAAGCAACAAAATTGTATCCTTCTGTTTGTTCTATGTTAGATAAGTTAGCTAAGAAGAACGTTATTCATAAGAATAAAGCTGGCAACTTGAAATCTAAATTAGCTGCTCACGTAAGAGCCCTGTAAGGAATCAAATTCTATAGATATAGAAGCCGAACCGAATGGTTCGGCTTTATTTGTGTACACAAAACTCAATCGGATGGCAGATCTATGTAAAAAGATCTTCCAAATCCCCGATATTATTCAGTAGGATCTGGAAGATCTTATATGATAGAATGTCAACCACAAAGTTGACAGGTTTACTCAGAACTCAGGATAGTTTATCATTTATGAGAAAGGTAATCTGAAATACCTTCTTGTGATGCCTTCAAAGCTTTGTCTCCTTTTTTCCAGTTCGCCGGGCATACTTCTCCATATTCTTCGGTAAACTGAAGGGCATCTATTACACGTAAAGCCTCTTCAACACTACGTCCTAATGGCATATCGTTTACCACTTGGTGGCGAACAACACCTTGTTTATCGATAAGGAAAAGTCCACGATATGCTTGCGGTGTACCCACAAATACATCTTCGCCTTCTTCGTTGTAATCAAAATCTCCGGCAAGAACATCGTATGCTTTAGAGATCATCAAAGTTTGATCGGCAATAATAGGGTATTTAACATCTTGTATTCCACCCTCTTTCTGAGGTGTCTGCAACCATTTCCAGTGAGAAAACACTGAATCTACCGACGCACCTACTACGGCTACATTACGGGCTTCAAACTCAGCAATTTTGTCTTGAAATGCAATAAGCTCTGTCGGACAAACAAATGTAAAGTCTGCCGGATAGAAGAAAAACAACACATATTGTTTTCCTACATACTGTTCCAAAGAAAATTTATCTACAATTTCGTTTCCGTTTACCACTGCTCCTGTTGTAAATACCGGAGCTTTTTTTCCTACTAATACTGACATAATTTATATATTTTAAAATTGTTTGTTTCTGACTTTTATAACGCAAAGGTATATGACAATGTTTAATAAATCAAATAGATAATCATTAGACAACATAGACTGCATCTATATCGTGCTTTTGAGGACGAAATAAATGCCTGTATCAAATATTTTTAGGTCAATCGGATTGGATTGTCATCTATAAGATATATTTTTATAATCTATTTTAAACTAATGATATGATAGAGTCTATATACGCAGCGAACGAACAACGATACGATGGCAGAATGAAATATCGCAGATGTGGTAAAAGTGGTATATTACTTCCCGAAATATCTTTGGGTCTATGGCACAATTTTGGGGGTGTCGATTTATTTAGTAAGAGCAAAGAAATGCTGCATCATGCCTTTGATGAGGGTATTACCCATTTCGACTTGGCAAACAACTATGGCCCACCTTACGGATCGGCAGAGGAAACTTTTGGTAAGGTAATGAAAGATTCGTTCAGCCCATATCGGAGCGAACTATTTATATCTACCAAAGCCGGACATGATATGTGGGCAGGACCATACGGAGAATGGGGTTCTCGCAAATATCTTATGAACAGCTTGGATCAGAGCCTAAAACGGATGAATCTGGACTATGTGGATATTTTTTATTCTCACCGATATGACCCCGACACACCTCTGGAAGAAACAATGCAAGCTTTGATCGATATCGTACGACAAGGCAAGGCTCTGTATGTCGGAATTTCCAAATATCCATACGAGGCTGCGCAATTTGCATACAATTATCTGAAGCAACGCGATGTACCATGTTTGTTATATCAAGGACGCTACAATATGCTGAAACGAGAACCCGAGCAGGAAGGCATCATCAAACAAGCTAAAGAAAAGGGAAGTGGGTTTATCGCCTTCTCGCCCCTTGCACAAGGTCTGCTGACCGATCGGTACATAAACGGTATCGCTGATGATTCGAGAATCGGAAGAGGCGGTTTCTTGAAAAAAAATGAACTGACAGAAGATATTTTATCCAAAATATCTAAATTATCCGAAATCGCCGCCGAACGTGGACAATTGTTAGCCGAAATGGCATTAGCATGGCTATTGAAGGACAATTCGGTAACTTCGGTAATTGTCGGAGCAAGTTCAGTAAGTCAATTAGATAAAAATCTGAATGCGATCAAGAATACAGCTTTCACTGACAATGAACTTTCATTAATAAACAACATATTAGACCAATGAACTGGCTACAATTAATATCCTCCAAACGCTTTGGAATGGAGGAATATCATGATGATAAAAATCACAATCGTACTGATTTTCAACGCGATTATGACCGATTAATATTTTCCTCTCCATTTCGCAGACTTCAAAACAAGACACAGGTATTTCCTTTACCGGGCAGTATATTTGTACATAATAGACTGACACACAGCATAGAAGTATCATGCGTGGGCAGATCGTTAGGCATGATAGTAGGCAAAGCTTTACGAAAGCTATACCCCGATTCGTTAGCCGACTTTGAGGAAATCAGTTCGATTGTTGCGGCAGCATGTCTTGCCCACGATTTAGGGAATCCCCCTTTCGGTCATTCAGGCGAAACTGCTATAACCAGTTATTTCACTGAGGGTAAAGGACAAAAGCTTGAAGAAATAGTAAAAAAACAAAATGGACGCTGGAGAGATTTTACTCACTTCGAGGGAAATGCCAATTCTATTCGTCTGCTTACACACCAATATAAAGGACGACGAAAAGGAGGTTTTGCTATGACCTATTCTATGCTTGCATCGATAGTGAAATACCCTTATTCGTCGGAAGCGGCAACCAAAAAATTTGGTTTCTTTCAATCCGAAGAGGAAGGTTTTAAGCGTATAGCCACTGAATTAGGGCTGCTGTGCGTGCAAGATCAACCACTCAAATATGCACGACATCCGTTTGTCTATCTTGTAGAGGCAGCCGATGATATTTGTTACGAAATAATGGATATCGAAGATGCTTACAAATTAGGGATATTGAATAAAAGCGAAACCATAGATATGTTGATGAACTTCTTTCCGGAAGATAAACAAGAAAGAATGCGCAAAACGATGTCGATGGTAAGTGATTCGAATGAACAGATCGCTTATTTGCGATCAAGTGTCATCGGCTTATTAGTCGAAGAATGTTCAGCAGTGTTTATCAAAAACGAAGACTTAATCTTAAATGGGCAATTTACAGGAAGCTTGATTCAAGCTATTTCGGAACGCCCTAAAACGGCATATAAAGAATGCTCGGATGTGAGCGTGAAACGAATATACAAATCGAAAGATGTTGTAGATATAGAACTTGCCGGACATCGGATAATCGGATTCCTTTTAGATACTTTTATTTCGGCTATCGAGAATCCCGAAACGAATTATTCTCGTCTGCTGCTCAATCGTGTGCCTGAACAATATGAAGTAGACGCCCCTCTGATATACGACAGAATATTGTCCGTCATAGATTATGTATCGGGAATGACTGATGTATATGCTCTCGATCTGTACAGAAAGATAACAGGCATGAGCCTGCCTACAATATAAAAAAGAGAGGGAGGCTTCTGATATCGAAACCTCCCTGCCCCTTATATTTGTAAATTCTACGCTGCTGGAATAATCTGTTATTCTTTAGAGCGGATTACCTCTCCCACAATTTTCAGTTTATACACTTCATCCGGAACATTAGTAAAAACAGTTACAGTCTTATTGATCGGACCAACTCGTCCTTTTGTATCATAAGATATATATATTTTACTCGTTTTTCCCGGAAGAATAGGCTCTTTGCTATACTCTGGCGTAGTGCATCCACAACCGGCTCTCGCGCTTTGAATGATCAATGGTGCTGTTCCGATATTTTTCACCACAAACTCACATTTGGCAGGCGTATCACTTTCCTTTATCTTACCGTAATTATAAGTTAGGGTATCAAATTTTGCTTTAGGCGAATTTTCACCAACTTTAGCCTCTGTCTCACCGTCTTGTGCTACAATAAAATTGACAGAGATAACAGCCAATAATAGTAAAAAAACAATCTTTTTCATTTTGCTCAAATTTTAATGCTTCGTGCTTTTTATTCTGTAGACGCAACAAAGTTAATACAAATAAAGATCTTCAACCTTCACTTTTTTATTTTTGTTGATATAAATAACATTTTTTGCACTAAATACCGTCTTTGACTGAATACATCAAAACTTGTGACACCTTGCCTCCCATAAAGACTGGAAGGCAAGGTTAGATCACATTGACTATACAATCTACTCCGACCTATATTATTTAGAGAATGTCGTTTTCGTTTCGTTATACGAAATATCCGCTATCGAATTTTTAGGTGATGCTGTATCAAATGCAGCCCATACATTCACTGTTAAATCTGTACTTGTATAACAATTCAGATATTCCAATGCCTGATTTGCGGATATATTCAATGTTTCAATAGGATTATTTTCGCAATCAAGAGATTTCAGCTCCGGTGATTTTGATACATCCAACGATGTGATAGAATTCAGTTTACATTCCAACTCTTTGAGTTTTGTGTTTTTAGATAAGTCTATAGAAGCGATATTGGTACTCGAGCAATATAGCTTCTCCAATTTGGCACTATTGGATACATTCAATGCATCAATGCTATTGTTGCTGATTGTCAATGCTACCAGATATTCATTTTTAGAAAGATCTAAACTTTTCAAGCTATTGGATCTGCAAATCAGCTCTGCTAAAACAATGTTGGCAGACGTGTTTAGTTTATCAATGTTATTCTCTGAACAATCGACAAATTTCAATTGTGTATTGGCAGTAATATCTAATGATGAAAGTTCAGTATTTTGACATTCCAATTTAACTAAAGCATGATTGTTAGAAAGGTCTAAAGACTTGATGACATTATTGGCACAAGACAAGCTATCCAACAATTTATTTTTCGTTATATCTAAAGATACTAATGAATTAGAGTTACAATTCAGAATCTTTAGCTTGTCATTTCTCGATAGATCTAAGGCTATAATATGATTGTCCGGGCAAATCAACGTTTCTAAATTTACAAAATATTCAATACCGGCAAGATCACTGATGTTTGATGCCGTTATGTCAATTACTTTGACTTCTTTAGCTTCATCAACAGACAATTTACCATTCTTATTTGTATCGAATTTCTTACAATAAGCAGCAAATGCCACATCTGTTATTGATTGGAAAATATCCTTAGAAGAACTATCATCTCCCGGGATTAATCCATCTTTAGTAATACCATCTTGCGCTACCTTTATGTAAGACTCCTCGCCATTACATTTGATTGCAATAGTTGCAGAACGCTTTTTGCCGGTAGTATTAACATCAAAACTAATAGACATAGAATATTCCCCGGCTGCATTGCCACTTTCGGGAGTAATTCTTACCCAATCAGGAGTGCTTGAACTTGCTTTTGTCCCCGATGCATATACTCCGGATGTCCATGCCGCTGTTGTCTTAAACTTTATGGCTGATGTTCCAACTTCATCATCGGCATATACAGTTTGAACTGTCTGCTGCCCATCCCCTATTTCGATGCTTGCCTGAGAATCATCATCGCTACATCCGACAAATGCACACAATAGAATAAGAGATAAAAAATAAAAATGTTTCTTCATGGTTTTGTTATTTTTTTAATTTATATAGATTCGTAAGATCACAAGGTTGTGAATAAACTCTTAAATATATAAAATACATTAATAGCATGGACGTTTATTCTAATATAATTTACGTTTTTGTCTTTATTCTTTATATTCGTACTCCTAAATTAACAAATGAAAGAACTGGCAACGTGGCAAAAAAGAAATTTTATGTTGTTTGGAAAGGGGTAAATCCCGGTGTATATGACAATTGGAGAGATTGCAAACTTCAGGTAGAAGGTTATGACAATGCTTTATACAAATCATTTGCAACACAACAAGAGGCTGAGGATGCTTTCTCAGACAGCCCCGACAGATATATAGGCAATAATCAGTCAAAGAAAAAGGTCGGCAATATATTATCGAATGCAAATATAATACACAATAGCCTGTCTGTTGATGCTGCTTGTAGCGGCAATCCGGGAGCAATGGAGTATCAGGGCGTGTATGTAAAAACAGGAGAGTTGGTTTTTCATCAAGGTCCGTTTAAGGTTGGCACAAATAATATCGGAGAGTTTTTAGCTTTGGTGCATGCTCTTGCTCTACTGAAGCAAAAAGGAGCTGATATCCCGATATACTCGGATAGTCGTAACGCAATAAAATGGGTTAAAGAAAAGAAGTGTAAAACCAAATTGGAACGCAACAGCACAACAGAAGGACTATTCCGCCTTATAGACAGAGCCGAAGATTGGTTGAAAAAAAATTCGTACACAACACAAGTTATAAAATGGGAAACTGACCAATGGGGGGAGATTCCTGCCGATTTTGGCAGAAAATAATACTCCTCGATGCAACGTTTATGAAAAACCGACATCTTCTCTGTAAAAGAATACGAATCATAAACGATATGTCATGGCAAATCCGAAAGTTCACACTTATCCAAGATCTATCTATTTCCACTTATTTCAGAGCTTAGTACTCTTGGGATATACGATATACACATCTAAACTATATTGTAGTCTTAAATCATGTATGTCAACTAAAGTGATACAGAAATAGTAAGCCGATCAAGGTTTGGCTACATCCCTCAGTCAATAATAAACTCGTATGTTCCCGAACTAATATTTCCGGCATAAACAAAGGAAGTATTAGCTTCTCTTACCGTGTCTATCTTCTCTCCATTGAGATACACTTTCTGTTTTTTATTCAATAAAGGCAAATAGACTTTACCGCCCATATTTGCAGGAAGAGTTATCTTCAATGTGTATTTATCTGAATTTGTGATCGAGACCTTTATGTCTCCGCGTATGGTTGGCATCAATGATTCTACAAATTTCAAATCACCTATTTGTGGACGAATGTCAACTGTTGCACATCCTGCCGATGTTGCAGTTACCCCAACCAATCGGCGAGGAATAACATTTGCCGGAGCAGCTCCCCAAGCATGATTCCAATCTTGGTTGCGTTTATATTTGTTATCCCATGCCTCGAGCGATATTGTCGATCCTACTTTCAGCATGTTGTACCAACTACGATCATGTGTCGCCGTCATCAGTTGAAGGGCAGCATCGCCTTTTCCGCCGTCGTACAGCGCATCAAGTAAAAATTGCGACCCATATACACTACAAGCCATTCCTTTAGAGATGATATGATCGAGAACCGACGATTGATGCTTTTGAGGTGTCAGTCCAAAGTCTAACGCAAACATATTGGAGTGCAGCGCAGCATGGTTTGTGGTGTCTCCATCGTTATAAATACCCCGTTTGGTATCTAAAAAGACTTTATTGAAATCGTTTTTCAATGTGGTTGTTCTTTTCTTAAAAAATACAGCATCATCTTTCTCCCCTACAATATCGGCTATGTTAGCTAATATATTCACTGCCTCGTAGTGAAATGCGTTAACAACTGCATTGTAATCTGTAAACACAAAATCATCAGCCTCTCCTCCTTTGTGATTAGGCCAATCCACAATATCCTTAATCTTGCCATTGAAACGGATCGATTCTGAGAACTGAGGTGTTTGAAGCCCTGTCGTTGTGGATATCAACCCATTATCTTCTATTAGGGATATTAGCGTACGGTTTTTCAGTATCTCATAATTAGCTGCTAACGAACGACTGTCTCCGGTATAGATATAGTCGTTCCAAGCGATAATCGCAGATTGCAATATCCATTCGGTAGGCCATGTAGGACGATCCAACAAGCATTCGAAAGAATGGCGAGCCATCGAATATTCTCTGTCAACAGAGTAGTGCCCTAATTGATTGATAATGGCATCACCTTCGTAAGGTATACGCTCGCGATCACCATCAATATACGTTCCGGTAAACGACGTTGCCTTTATCGAATAATGACACAAATCCCATACACCGTTCAGTATCTCATTATCTGATTTGAAATAAGCGCCATTGTCGTCGAAAGGATAAGTTACCGTTTCCCTGATAATATCAGCAGAACTGAGTTTTTTATCATATCCTACAATTTCCGCATATCGGAATGGCATAACCTCTCCAATATAATCGGGCATAAGAATCGCCCCTGCATCGATGTTAGTATTGCGTCGGTCGGGGTTTATTTTTATGCGATAAGTATGCGTGCCTTTTGCAAGAGGAAGAGTGAATTGCTGGTTACGTACCGTCGAACCATCTTGTTGTGAATGTATGTTTACCCTATCTCCGGATAAGATCTCTCCCATATTAACATAGACAGTATCTGCATCGGAATTGGAGGTAAGTCGAACCAGTAGTTGCCCAAAAGAAGCTTTACCGTAATCGACAACCTGTATGTTTGTCGAAACGGAGTTTATCGTTTCGGGGTATTCTGCTGTTTTCACCAATATCTCTTGAGACGAAGCATATACATCAAGTTCGTTGGCTGTGCGAAACGCCTTTATTTCCGACCATTCGCTTTCCCCCGATGTATTGGTGTATGACTTCACTCTCCAATAGTATGTTTTGTCGGGCGTCAGAGCTTCGCCTTTGTATAAGACAGAAGCAGACTGATCGCTTTCGACAAGCCCACTATCCCAGATACATCCCTCCCCAGCTTGTATACTGGGAAGGGAATCTGAGACTATTATTCTGTATTGAGTTTGTACAACGCCGTTCTCTGTTCCCGGTACAATCCACGAGAAAGATGGGAATGAAGAACGGATGGGAGCATATCGTACAGGCTCTATCGCTTTATCGATTTCCCATAGAGGCAAAGTCGAAATATATCCATTTATATATACCTTATCTGTATATTTCAGCAGATCGGTAAGTAATCCGGTTGGTCTGTTCTGAGCAGTTACGCTACTCAACGTGAGGACACAACATATACTTAGAAAAAAATATTTCGCCATGTGCATTTTGAGACAATCGTTTACCGTTTTACAATGTTTTAAGTTTCAGGTTGCGCCAAAGTACTTTTATGCCACCTCCATCATGTATCTGGAGAGCGATACGTCCTTGCCCTTTACCTATTTTATCATCGGTAAGATTAACCATTTCTTCTCCGTTCAACCATGTTTTCACTACATTGCCTTGAACAAGAATGCGCATTGTATTCCAATCATTTTCTTTCAATACGTTTTCTTTCTCGTCAGGAATCTGTACCAACCATCCTCGTCCATACGATTCGTATATGCCTCCGGTGTCCTGTCCCTTAGGAGCAACCTCTACTTGCCAACCATTTATTTGTACATCTTTCTCGATGAAGGAACGGATGAATATTCCTGAGTTTCCGTCAGCTTCCTGCTTAAATTCTACAGTCAAGTCATAGTCATTGTAGTAGTCGCGTGTAGCTAAATAACCATATTGCTTATCGGCTCCACTCTCGCAAACTAACGTTCCGTTTTCGACATACCATTTCTCGGTTCCATATGTTTGCCATCCTTCAAGATCTTTACCATTGAACAAATCAATTTCTTGTGTTTTGCGAGGAAGTTCCTTTAGCTTGATGTTGCGGAATGATGCCGGATAACCATGATCTTGCAAGCAAAGTACGCCTTTCTTTGCAAGTCCGTACTCTGGGGCATGTGCCCATTTACCGCTATTTTTACGCTCAAACCAATCGTCAGTCCAAGCTTCGAACTCTACAATTTTAACTCCATTCAACCAATGTTCAACATGTCCGTTATCAAACACGATCTTCGAATTATTCCATTCTCCATAAGGATTCACTTTCATCAAGGCTGTATCAGGCAGATGCATAGCATAGTCTGCGCCCATATTTTGCCATGGTTCCAGTTTTTCGGGGAAATTAGGCGCATCTATTAATTGGTATTCTGGTCCGGTTACATATGGCACATTGTGTTGTGGACGCTCTACAACATGATACAACATTCCGCTATTACCGCCCTTCGACAGTTTCCAATCCCACGACAGTTCAAAGTTCTCATATTCTTTGTCGGTAACGATATAGCCGCTGCCATCATCTCCACCTCCATTAGCTTGTATGCATCCTTCTACTACCCCCCAGGCCTCTTTTAGATCAGGTTTGTTATAACTGCGCCAACCGGCCATCGTTTCGCCATCGAACAGCAACACCCATCCCTCTGCTTTTTCTTTATCGGTCAATGTATTAGGTGGTACTTCTTGACAGCATGAGCTAAGCGAAGCAATCAACATAAAAGACAATAATAGACTACTTAATTTCATTTTTTTCTGTTTCATGATATAATGTGTATTAATTAGATTTTGTATTTCAGTAAAGATAATATTATTTATGCAAATCAGCATAAATTTTTTGCGTGTGTTAATATCGGTCTATTTTTTCGAGTATTATTGGGAACTCTCATCTCCAAAACAGGGAAGAATATTCGAAATTGATTAGAACAATTACGTTCTTGCAATCCGCCCAGAGTTGTGAGTTTTCGACGGACTTACATAAAGCAAATCATTAAGTAATCAGAGATGATAAATCTTTATAGAGTAGATATATAGATGTTATAAATAAAAAGGAAGAGAAGTAGATCTTAATCGCTACAAAGTGATTCAAAGTAATACCTTCACAGGCTATCCTTGAATAGAAAAGACCCAAAGTTTAAAAAAGCAACAATTAAATGAATCCGATGAATTGCAAAATAACATCAGACATCTACTTCCTTCCTTTAGATGTATTTATTTATAAATTAAATTTGATCGGATTAATATCACGTTTATACGTTTGTTTTGCGATATGTAATCTGTAAAGTCAACGGCAAAGATAAATACTTTTTCTTTATAGGAAACAGAATTTTCCTTAAAAAATAAATATATATGACTTTTTCTGTTATTCGTACTTCTTTTTAGCTACAACCTGCACCATCTTAAACAACTTATCTGAAGGGCGTATCTTGTCCTCTATCTTTATCGAGAAACGCTCTCCTTTAACGGTTTCGTCAACCGACTTCATATCTACGCGAATTTCGTCGATAGTATGAAATATAGCTCCGGTGGTAGGTCCGGTAATAAGTATCTCATCCCCGACTTTCAGCGATTGAGTCTCCATCAAAAATTCGGCAACTCCGATATTGGAGAAATATTTTAAGCCCTTACCTATGTACATCTTACGTTTTGTAGCACCCGAACCATAGTTGCTCGACCATTCGCCCAAACGCTGACCGAGATAATATCCGTTCCAAAATCCCCTGTTGAACACCGATGCAAGACGCTCGTTCCACTCCTCTACTTTTTCCTCCGTAAAAGCATCGTTACAATGCGCTTCCGCAGCCTCTTTGTAACACTCCACTACAGTGCGCACATATTCTGCCCCACGAGCACGCCCCTCTATCTTAAACACCCGAACTCCGGC
>CALNCC010000044.1 GCA_937875275.1 uncultured Dysgonomonas sp.
TTTGCCATATGTTTATTTTATTGTCGACACTACATCTCCGTCGTGGAACATTGTTTTTATTTCACATCCCTGCTTCAATTCTTTAGCCGATTTTATAATCTTGTTGTTGTACAATGTCAGGCTATACCCTTTTTTCAGGATATTTTCGGGAGAAAGCAGATCGAGATGCTTCGTATATATATCGAGTTTGGAGATGTTGTTTTTTATCTGCTGCTCTACGTTCTTTTTCAGATTAACGGTAATTTGTTGAAGTTTTGTCGATTGCTCCTTTTCCCAGCTTTTAATTATGTATCCTATTCGGGTTTCGAGCGCACCTATCTTTACCATCTCATTTTGGATGTATTGATTGGTAAGAGATACAATATTGTGTTCCAGTACTTCGAGCAGGTCGGCAGCTTGTTGCATCTGACCAACGAAAAATTCCGCTACAGCCGTAGGTGTTTTTGCTCGAGTGTGAGCTACAACATCAAGCACTGTTTCGTCTCGTTCGTGCCCGATGCCTGTGACGATAGGCAACGGATATTGTGCACAATTGGCAGCCAACAGGTACGAGTCGAAACAACTGAGGTCGGATGTGGCTCCTCCTCCTCGGATAATGGCGACAGCGTCGAACTGATCGACATGCTCATATATCCTCTCCAATGCGCTGATGATAGACCCTTCGGCACGATCGCCCTGCATGACGGCAGGGAAAAGCTTGGTGTAAAAAACAAACCCTTGAGTGTTATTCTCCAATTGATTGCAGAAATCCTCGTAGCCTGCCGCAGTAGGAGACGAGATGATCGCAACGCGGTTTGGAAGTGTCGGAATCTCCAACTCTTTATTCAACGAGAGGATACCTTCTTCTTCCAACTGGCGAAGAATGGCTGCACGATTGATCGCCTGATCGCCCAACGTATAGCTTGGGTCGATGTCATGCACAAGGAGGCTATAACCATACAACTCGTGAAACTCGACACTGACCGCAACAAGAACTTTCAGCCCTGACGTAAATGGTTGCTTTGTTTCATTTTCGAAGTATGCTTTCAGCAGATGAAACGTATTTGCCCATATCATGGCACGGGCTTTTGCGATCAACGTCCGACCCGATTTGTCTTTCTCTATAAACTCAAGATAACAATGCCCATTTTGGTTTACACGCACATCGCTCATCTCTGCTCTTATCCAATAGTGTTTGTCGAAGCATTCGGTAAGAACACCCCGCAATCGGCTATTCAGTTCGTAGAGAGAAAATGTTTCGTGTTGCATCTGCAATTTAGAATATGACCGTAAATTCTTCCTGAGTTCCGTTTCCTGTAATATAGAGTTTGTATGTTCCTTTCTTATCGGTTTTCAACGACTTGGCATATTGGTCTTTCTTCAATGTCTGAGACCATATTTTTTTCTCTTTGCCTTTTTCTTGTTTTGTCAGTTTCACACTATATTTACCCGCACTCTCGGTCTTAGAGATCACCTCAAATTTTCCGTTTTCGGAAGATACAAAGCGGATAATATCTGATTCGATTAAACTGTTTTTTTTCTTTTCAATCAGCTCTTTCCCTATAACCAAAGCTTTCATCATGTCGGGGATGCCGTATCCGTATGTTTCATCCGGATTCTGATATCTATCGGCAGATTGCTGTATAACCTTAATTATTTCTTTGTTTGTCAATTCGGGCAATGCTTGCACAAGGCATGCTGTGATACCGCACATAATAGGAGACGAGAACGATGTACCGTTACCCGGATTTACAGCTCCGCGCTGATTGACAACATGGGCTGCAACACCCAAAGCCATCACATCGGGCTTCACGCGCATATCGGCAGTGTATCCTCTCGAACTGAACGATGCCACCACTGAATCGGCAACGATAGCCCCCACAGTCAACACATTTTCGGCATCGCCCGGTGCTGTTATCTTTCTCCACGCCTGCGCTCCCGAATTGCCGGCACTGCATACAATCAAAAGTCCTTTGTCTGCTGCCATTGCTGCTGCATTTGAAATAAAGGCGGTTTTACCATCCAGATCGTCGTGTGTATACCCTTTCGTGGGGGCATCAAACGAGTTGTAACCCAACGATGTATTTGCAACTTTAACGCCAAGACTGTCAGCATACTCTACGGCTGCCGCCCAATAATCTTCCTCGATAGGAAATTCGGAGCGACTGTCTTCCGTTCCCAACAGCCAGTAGGTGGCTTCGGGTGCTGTTCCTACAAATGTATGCGGAACGTTTGTTCCCATGCACGACAACACGCACAATCCATGATCGTTAGGTTGATGGAAGAGATCTTCGTATTGATAAACAAATCCTTTATATCCGGCGATGTTGACGCTTTTAATAAGCTCTATATTGGGTAGTTGGCTAAATCCGGCATCAATAACGGCAACATCTACTCCCTGTCCTTTATGTCCGGCATTGTGCAGATGATGTCCGTTGAGTGTGCGGATATTTCTTTCCGCCAATCCGTAATAATCTTCATTATCCCTTTTTCCTTTAAACATCAGAGCTGTATCGGGATAAGCTTTATTTTCTTTTTTGGCTTTTCCTCGCCAAACCAATTTTACATTGTCTACGAACGAAAGTTTTTTTAGAGCCTCTACATTCGCGCTGTCAGCACAGTGCACAGCTATTGTTTTTTGCCATTTGCTCTTGGCAACAACAATGCCACCGACCTTCTCTATCTTTTCCACATACTTGTCCGAGATGGGCAAGTCGCTTTCGTCTATTGCTATTCCATAATTTGCCCGTCGGTCTATCGCCTTCTGCGAAAGGAACTGTTCGGGCTTCTTGATCGAATACGACGATTTACCTTTGTCTTTCAGGTAGAGACGGAATTTGTATTCATACTCCTGAGCATTCAGGTTAGCGGTAATAGCTGCAACGAGCAGGCAACACAAGGCAACAGATATTTTTTTCATATATAAAGGTTGTTATAATTTACTTATGAGAAATAAAGATAGAAAACTAATTGAAATAATTGCTAAACAGTACTTCAACTTTGTTTTTCGGCGAGCACGGCATCGGCTCTTTCGAGGGCGATACTGATGTGGCTGCAAATATTTTCCTTGCCCAATAGTTCCACAAATCCGGCTTTCTCGAGTTTCTCCTGCACATTTGGTCTTACACCCGAAAGGATGATAGTAATATTCTCTTTTTGCGATTTCTTACAAAGGCTTTCCAGATTATGCAGAGCCGTAGAGTCGACAAACGGAACTTTTCGCATGCGTATGATACGTATCTTGGCTTTGTCGCCTATGACACGCATACTCTCATCAAACTTATTGGCTACACCGAAGAAGAAAGGGCCGTCTATTTCATACACCTCAACACCTTTTGGTAAGATCAATTTTTCTTCAGAGGCAGAGGCAAAGCCGTCTTCATCCGCCATCGTTAACTCATTTCTTGCAACCGATATTTCAGTTGTTTCAGTTATTCGTCTCATAAACAAGAACACAGCCAATACTAATCCCACCTCAATAGCTATCGTAAGGTCGAAGATGACTGTCAACAAGAAGGTTGTTACAAGAACGGCAACGTCAGACTTCGGCCCTCTCAACAAAGATTTGAATGTGCGCCATTCGCTCATGTTGTATGCAACAATAACCAATACACCTGCCAGACAAGCCATCGGAATGTGTTTTGTCAGATCGCCTAAGAACAAAACAATAAGTAATAGAACAACAGCATGTATTATTCCCGCTACGGGAGTCCGTCCGCCGTTGTTGATATTGGTCATTGTTCGGGCAATAGCACCCGTTACGGGAATACCGCCAAATATAGGAACAATCATATTTGCTGCACCTTGAGCTATCAACTCTGTATTCGAATTGGTTTTTTCTCCTGTAACACCATCAGCTACCTTTGCCGACAACAGTGATTCTATAGCACACAGTATGGCAATTGTAAACGCAGAAGGAAATAAAAGGCGAATACTCTCTAAGTTCACCGAAATATTATTCATTTCGGGGAGATTGGTGTTTATCGTAAATCGATCTCCGATAGTTGCTATCCCTTCTATTCCACAAAACGTTTTCAGTAAATAGACGATAGCAGTAATCAGTATAATTGCGATGAGCGATCCCGGAATTTTCTTAAACAGCTTGGAGGAATATATAATCACAAGTACACTTGCCACACCTACACCAAGTGTCCAGAAGTCAACCGAAAGTATATTCTGAAAGTATACTTTCCATTTTTCAACGAAGCCTGATGGTATATCACTGATCTGAAGACCAAACAGGTCGTTGATCTGTGTCGAGAAGATCGTCAAGGCTATTCCGCTCGTAAACCCCACGATGATGGGGAAGGGGATAAACTTGATCACCGTCCCGAGTTTCAGGACTCCCATCAGAATGAGAATAATACCTGCAAGGAGCGTTGCGATAGCAAGCCCCGTCATGCCGAATTGCTGAATAATGCCATATACAATAACGATGAAAGCCCCTGTCGGGCCACCTATCTGCACTGTACATCCCCCCAGAATAGCGACAACGAAGCCCCCGATAATAGCGGTATAGATGCCCACCTCGGGCGACACTCCCGAAGCAATCCCAAATGCAATGGCAAGGGGGAGAGCCACAATGCCGACAATGATGCCCGCCATGGCATCTTTAATAAACTTTTCTTTGTTGTACGATTTTAAGGAGATAAGTAATTGCGGCTTAAAATCAGAAAACATTTTTTTCATACTATATCAAACCCCGCGATATGAAAAGGGGCTTTCCTATTATAAATTAAACAAACATGAATTCTTCTTTTACCTTTCCGGCAGCACAAAGGTACAAAATCTTTGACTGCTAACATTTTTTAGCATGACAAATTACTTATCTTTGTGCCTCATTTCAGAAATCGGACAATGGCCAAAAATAAGAAAACGTTACCTCTTGTAGAAAATGTTGAGGTTGTAGATATTGCCGCCGAAGGTAAGGCAATAGCAAAAGTGAACGATTTAGTCGTTTTCATCCCCTATGTGATTCCGGGTGATGTGGTAGATTTGCAGATATACCGTAAGAAAAACAAATATGCGGAAGGACGCCCCATGCGTTTTGTAAAATATTCTTCGCTGCGAACCGACGCTTTCTGTGAACACTTTGGCGTGTGCGGCGGATGCAAATGGCAAATATTGCCTTATGCCGAGCAGTTGAGATATAAGCAAAAACAGGTAGTTGACAATCTGCAACGTATAGGAAAGGTAGAGTTGCCCGAAATCCCGCCTATTTTGGGTTCAGAGAAGACCGAGTTTTATCGCAACAAGTTGGAATTTACATTTTCGAATAAAAGGTGGCTTACCCTTGAGCAAATAAATTCGGGAGAGAGCTTTGACAACATGAATGGTGTCGGGTTTCATATTCCCGGAATGTTTGACAAAGTACTGGATATAGATAAGTGTTGGTTGCAGGATGATGTTTCCAATCAGATAAGAAACTTTGTACGTTCGTTCTGTGCAAAAGAAGGATATTCTTTCTTCGACCTCAGAAACAGAGGCGGACTGATGCGTACACTTATTGTTCGCACTTCGTCGACAGGCGAGCTGATGTTGATTGTTGTTTTCTACGACGACGAGGAAGATAAACGCAAGCTCTTGATGGATGCCATCGCCACAGAATTTCCTCAGATAACGTCGTTGCTGTATATTGTCAACCAAAAAGCGAATGATACGATCTCGGATCAGGAGGTTGTGGTATGGAAAGGTAATGACTATATTTTTGAGGAGATGGAAGGTCTGAAATTTAAGATCGGATCAAAATCTTTCTATCAGACAAATAGCGAGCAGGCTTATAATCTATATAAAATAGCTCGCGATTTTGCCGGACTCACCGGCGATGAACTTGTGTATGACTTATACACAGGGACGGGTACGATTGCCAATTTTGTTGCCCGCCAAGCGAAGAAAGTAGTTGGAATAGAATATGTAGAGGATGCCATTGTGGATGCGAAAGACAACTCGAAGTACAATGGAATTGACAACACGTTGTTCTATGCCGGAGACATGAAAGATATATTGACGCAAGACTTTATCAACGAACATGGCAAACCCGATGTAATCATTACCGACCCACCACGCGCAGGCATGCACGATGATGTGATTGGTGCTATTCTGTTTGCAAACCCTTCACGCATTGTTTATGTAAGTTGTAATCCGGCTACGCAAGCACGAGATTTAAGCTTGTTAGATGCCCAATATAAAGTAGAGAAAGTGCAGCCTGTAGACATGTTCCCTCACACCCACCATGTAGAAAATGTGGTGCTGCTTGTAAGAAGATAAGGTCATAAACGAGAGCCTGTCAGAGTAGATCAATGCGACAAAGTCTATGGGGATACTCGGGTCGTGTTATTTATTGAGAGTCCACTTGAGAGAAGAATCCATGATGAGAAGGCTGTCTTCATTATGCACATATATCTCTGTCCATACAATTCTATCATCAATCATTAAGCCATAGTCTTCGTGCGCTTTTATCTGCATAGCTTCTTCGTATGAAATCAGCTTATCTATCTGTATAGGTATACAAGGAGTACCATGCTTAAAAACTGTGACCAATGTAGAATCGACATAGGTGTAACCTTGCACATCATATAATTTTTCATCCATTTGAGGACTAACAGATGCTCTTATTTCAATAAAGCAACTGTCGTGCCTTGTATAAGGGACCAATTTCAGATAATAGTCAGGTTCTCCGTATATCCTCTTTTTTCTTATGTACTGGTTAAACTCACAAATAGCATTTTCTATATTCTCCGGAAATACAGAATCTGTATTTTTGCCTTTTTTTGTATTCACACAGGCTATAAACAACAGTGCAATACTCAATGTCCCAAATTGTAATAATCTCTTATTGTTTTTCATATTCTTTACTACTATTTGAACAAAAGCGGATTAAAAACAACTAATGTTCCCAATTAGAAGCACAATAGTCTATTGGTTCCAAAGAGTTTTTATCTATCCTGATTCCAATATCTTTATAGGTATTACTTCCTGTTGATATAAGATATTCTTGATATATATAATCTCTGAATATAAACGGTGCCCCAATGTGTAACTCGGATGTAAAAGAGTCCTTATGTGGTCGCGGCAGAAATATTGTTGAATCTACTTTTAGTTTTATTGGAATCCGTCTCTCCCTCTTGGTTCGTATAGCAAGGCTTTTAAGCTCTTTTTCATACACGGAATCAGCGGTTAGAACATAGTCTGATTCATCATAATAATAACAATCTAAAATTATTGATTGTATGCCGGCATTAGTATTCGCAGTGCCATCGAAATATATCTTATTCGTGGATAGGTATGGTTCTTTTACCATAACAATACTATCACAAAAATAGGCATAACTTTTTTGAGTGATGATGTTGATAAGACTATCATTCAGGGATATCTCTTGAGCTTTCGATTGTAATGTACTCGTAATAATGAGGAAAAAACACAGCATTGGCACAGATATTCGTTTCATAGCATTGCAGATTTTATTATTACTCCATTCTCAATAACGATTTCTAAAGATAAGAAAAAAATCAAAAGAATCCTCTTTGTCGCATTGCTTCGAATGTGATAACGGCAGTAGACACAGATACATTGAGCGAGTCGATTTTCCCTCTCATCGGAATTTTGATTCGCTTGTTTGCATTGTCTAACCAAAAGGGAGTGAGCCCATCAGCCTCCGTGCCCATGATAACGGCAGAGGGGGCAGTGAAATCCGTATCCTGATACCATTGCGAAGCTTGCAACTCGGCAGCAAATGTTTTTATACCCTTTTGCTCGAAGTAGGATAACGCTTCTTCGGACGAACAAATTGCCGTTGGAACAGTAAAAAGGCAACCTACACTCGACCGCACTACATTCGGATTATACAGGTCTGTTGCCGGATCGCAGATAATAACCGCATCGGCTTGCGCTGCATCCGCTGTGCGAAGGATCGCTCCCAGATTGCCGGGTTTCTCTACGGATTCGAGAACTATGACAAACGGGGTGCCAGATAATTTCAGGTCGGATAACGCATGCGGTTTGGGTCGGGCGAGCACCAGCAATCCGTCAGAACCTTCACGATAAGCAACTTTCTGAAAAACAGCTTCCGACACCTCAAATATCTTCGAGTCGGCGATTGTATTCAATACCTCAGGATAGTCTGTCTTGGAGAATAGAGACGAACAAAAGAATACTGATTCGATAACATATCCCGCCGACAAGGCAAGACTTAATTCTCTTGCTCCTTCGATCAGGAAAAGCCCCTGTTCTCGCCGTTCTTTTGCTTTCGAGAGACGGATTATGTTCTTTATTTTCGGATTTTGTGCGCTTGATATTGTTTCCATTTTCATTTTCCCTATAAATCGCAAATATAGATATTATGATTCTATCGTTTGTATATCAACCAAGAAACTTTATCCGTATCGTAACTTTTCTTTTCTTCAGCTTTTCTTTATATAGAAAAAAAGAAGTACTTTTGCATAGCTAAATAAGATTTGAATAAATAATCATTTAATAATTTATAAAACATATAGTTATGAGAATTGAAAGCATTCATGCACGCGAGATCCTTGACTCAAGAGGAAACCCGACAATCGAAGTAGACGTAACATTAGAATGTGGTGCAGTAGGCCGCGCAGCTGTTCCTTCGGGAGCTTCAACAGGTGAGCACGAAGCATTGGAGCTACGTGACGGAGACAAAAAAAGATACCTTGGAAAAGGAGTATTGAAAGCTGTTGAAAATGTAAATAAAGTGATCGCTCCTGCTCTTATTGGAGATTGCGCTCTTGACCAAAGAGGTGTTGACGCTAAAATGATCGCTCTTGACGGAACAAGCACTAAATCTAAATTAGGTGCTAATGCCATCTTAGGTGTTTCTCTTGCTGTTGCTAAAGCGGCTGCTAGCTATCTTGACATTCCTTTGTATCGTTATATTGGCGGAACAAACACATATACTCTTCCTGTGCCAATGATGAACATCATCAACGGTGGATCTCACTCTGATGCTCCTATCGCATTCCAAGAGTTCATGGTTCGTCCGGTTGGCGCTAAATCTTTCAAAGAAGGGTTGAGAATGGGAACAGAAGTATTCCACTCTTTGAAAAAAGTTCTTCACGACCGTAACCTAAGCACAGCAGTAGGCGATGAAGGAGGATTTGCTCCGGCACTAAACGGAACTGAAGATGCTTTGGAGTCTATCATCAAAGCTATCGAATTGGCGGGATACAAACCGGGTGTTGATGTAACAATTGGTCTTGACTGTGCTGCTTCTGAATTTTTCAAAGACGGAATTTATGACTATTCTAAATTTGAAGGTCCTAACGGGGCAAAACGTACTTCTGCTGAGCAAGTAGAATTCCTTGCAAGCCTTGCCGCTAACTACCCTATCGACTCTATCGAAGATGGTATGGGCGAAAATGACTGGGATGGCTGGAAACAACTTACTGACAAAATCGGAAGCAAAGTACAATTGGTTGGAGACGATTTGTTCGTAACTAACGTAGACTTCTTGAAAAAAGGAATCGAGCTTGGTTGTGCAAACTCTATCCTTATCAAAGTAAACCAAATCGGTTCTCTTTCTGAAACTCTTGATGCTATCGAAATGGCTCACCGTGCAGGTTACACTTCAGTAACATCTCACCGTTCGGGAGAAACTGAAGATGCTACTATCGCCGACATCGCAGTTGCAACAAACTCTGGTCAAATCAAAACAGGATCGGCAAGCCGTTCTGACCGTATGGCTAAATATAACCAACTTCTTCGCATCGAAGAAGAACTTGGAGATAAAGCTGTTTACGGATGGGCTAAAGTTCAACGCAAAAACTAATTTTTGCCAAGTAGATTAGAGGTTAACTCTAATACATATATAAAAAAGGTTCGGAAATCTCCGAACCTTTTTTGCGTATTATATTGTTGGTAATTATAATACCTTCTTTCTTATAATTTCCCTTGCGGATTGTGTCGTGCCAACCGTTCTTCGGCAAGCTTCTCGTATTTTGTTCCCGCTTGCCCATAGTTGCAATATGGATAGATACTGATTCCACCTCGTGGAGTGAAAACACCTATCACTTCAATATATTTCGGATTCATCAACTTGATGAGGTCTTTCATCATAATGTTTACACAATCTTCGTGAAATGCTCCATGATTGCGAAAACTGAATAGATAGAGCTTTAGGCTCTTGCTCTCTACCATTTTCTTTGCAGGAAGATAGTTTATATAGATTGTCGCAAAATCGGGTTGTCCTGTTATCGGACAAAGACTCGTAAACTCAGGACAGTTGAATGTTACCCAATAGTCGTTCTCCGGGTGTTTATTCTCAAACGCCTCGAGCACTTCCGGCGCATAATCATCTTTGTACTCAGTCTTATTTCCTAAGTGGCTTAGTCCATCTATTTGGCTCATTTCTTTTCGCTTTTATATGTTAAGTATGTGTCTAATCCGTGTTTGCGTAGTTTGCAGGCAGGGCAGTTTCCGCATCCGTCGGCAACGATGCCGTTGTAGCAGGTTAATGTTTTATTCCTGACAAAGTCGAATACCCCAAGATCGTCAGCCATTCCCCATTCTTCGGCTTTGTTGAGCCACATGAGGGGAGTGTGAACGGTGAATTGTTCGTCCATAGCCAGATTCAATGCCGCATTTGCAGATAAAATAAACGTATGCCGACAGTCGGGATAACCACTGTAATCGGCTTCGGACACACCGGTTACGATATCGAATATACCATGCGATCGCGCAACAACAGCAGCGAATGTAAGGAACAGCAAATTTCGTCCCGGAACAAACGTGTTCGGGTAAGAATCGGCAGGCTTTTCTTCATCCATTTTTATGTCTGCGGTCAAAGAATTGACCGACAATTGACTGATAATGGATGCATCAAGCATTTGGAACGGGACTCCCACTTCTTCGGCAAGAGCCTTCGCTATTTTTACCTCTTCAGAGTGGCGCTGCCCATAAGTGAAACAGAGTGTACGAACCGAAGAGAAATTCTTCAATGCCCAGAACAGGCAAGTCGTAGAGTCCTGTCCTCCTGAAAAAAGGACAAGTGCAGATTTTTTCTTTTTCATTATATATAATCTTTGTTTTTTACGTGGTTGATCCTAAGATACACGGGTGAATTACCTTCAATCCGCCACAAAAATAATCATAATAAGAATATTAAGTGGCGAAAGTTTTCATAAAAAGAATTATTATTATACTTTTGTACTCGCAAAACCAAGACTCCGTAGCTCAGTTGGTAGAGCAATTGACTCTTAATCAATGGGTCGAGGGTTCGAGCCCCTCCGGGGTCACAGTAAGGTAAAAAAACAGAGAGGCAGCTGCTTGCAGGAAATGTGAGTGGCTGTTTTTCAAGGTGGTTACATTATCTTTGCGAGATCAGAAATTCTATAATTTAATCGATTAATAATTTATGAAAAAATTAAGTGTTCTATTAGTAGTAGCCGCAGCTATTATGAATTCTTGTACACCGGGAGCTAATGCACCTCAGGCAAACCTGAAAACAGACGTAGACTCTCTTGCTTATTCTATCGGGGTAACTTCTAATTTGTTGCAATATGCGACAGGTCAGATGGGATTGGATTCTGCTTATGTTGACGAATTTCTAAAAGGAATCGTTCACAAAACAATGGTTGAAGACAAGGATGACAAAAAAGCTCAGGCTTACAATCTTGGGTTAGAAATGGGAGCTCAAGTGAATCAAATGTACGAAGGTCTTAACAAACAATTCTTCGGAGAAGATTCTACAAGCCAATTAGGTAAAGAAACTTTCATTGCAGGTGTTGTTGCCGGAGCATTGAACAAAGACTTGAAGATTGATGCTGAAACTGCGAAAGCTTTCGCAGAAAAAAAGGGTGAAGAGATTTACGCTAAACAAATGGAGAAAACACATGGGCCAAACAAAGAAGCCGGTATTAGTTTCTTGGAAGAAAACAAGAGCAAAGAAGGCGTTGTTACGCTGCCAAGTGGTTTGCAATATAAAGTATTGAAAGAAGGCAAAGGTGCAATTCCTACTGCAAATTCTACTGTTAGAGTTGACTATGTAGGAACATTGGTTGACGGAACAGAATTTGACAGTTCTGTCAAAAGAGGTGAACCTGCTGAGTTCCCTGTTGGTGGCGTTATAAAAGGCTGGGTAGAGGCTTTACAGTTGATGCCGGTAGGTTCTAAATGGGAACTTTATGTGCCACAAGAGTTAGCATACGGTCCTGCTGACAAAGGAACAATCAAACCATTCTCTACACTTATTTTTGAAGTAGAGTTGCTTGATATATTAGATGTTGCAACTCCTCCGACATTGGGCTTAGGTCAATAATCCGAGAAAATAGACCAAATCCTAAGGGAGGACGACAAAAGTTATTGTTGGTCTCAAAACGAAATAGAAGATTGCCTGTATCTGTAAAAAGATATGGGCAATTTTTGTTTGTGTGGTCTTAGCTATCTAAATGATGCGAAAAGATGCAGTTTTCTTTCGTATTTTTGTGCTTCAATGATAATTGGTTATGGCAGATAAATATAAAATAGTCTTTGTATGCTTGGGCAACATATGTCGTTCTCCGGCGGCAGAAGGTATCCTGAAGAAGATGATTGAAGATCAAGGATTGGCTAATGAAATTATCGTCGATTCAGCCGGCACATCCGGCTATCACGACGGAGACCTACCCGACCACCGTATGCGGAAACACGGATCTCGTAGAGGATATAGATTCGACTCTATCTCAAGAAAGTTTACATCAAACGACTTCGATCAGTTCGATATGATTATAGCAATGGACGACAGCAATTATCATAACATAATGCGCTTGTCTCCCGATCTCGAATCAGGAACAAAGGTCTATCGCATGGTTGATTTTTCTCAGAAATATATGCACGATCACATCCCTGATCCATATTATTCCGGAGCAGACGGTTTCGAGTTGGTCCTTGACTTGTTAGAAGATGCTTGCGAAGGATTGTTGAGAAAAATAACGATTGGGGATAAATAAATTATC
>CALNCC010000045.1 GCA_937875275.1 uncultured Dysgonomonas sp.
TGTAAAGTTAGATACATTCCCTTTCTCCCACTCTCGTATGTCTTCTACGCCACTTGCTGTTACGCAATAGAACGTGTATCCAAAATCGGCGGCATAATTGGCTACGTCTTCAAAATCGCCGAGACTATTGCCATACATATCTTTCAGCGACGAGGCTGTCATCAGAAACACATAGTTGTCATCATCTAACATATCCCATGTTATATCCTCATAGTCTACATCTTCCGGGTTCTCCTGATCAAATACTAACTGATTGATTGCAAAGTCAGTGATTGCAGGCTCTTCCCCCTTCTTAATAACTTTCACATCAGTGCGTACAAAAGTCCATGTAGAATCTTGCCACGGATAGTTCTGTTCCGTAAATTGTTTTTCTACTCCGTCTTTTTCGTACACCAATATCATTTCTTCAACAGGTCCTTTACCTTCCTCTACTGTCATCAATTTCGATATGTCGGCTCCTACTTTATAGGGACGAAAATTGAACATCGGATCATAGTAGTAGTTGTGGATCAAGAAGAATGCCGTAAAAACGTTGATGTACAGGAATGCTAACCAATAGGTTTTTCCTGTGAATATATTTCTGATGCGCTCGCGATATATAAACGTGAAAATAGCTAAGGGTAGTAAAATTATATTTTTGTAGAATGTTTGCCAATTGGAGATAATCCATGCGTCGCCAAAGCATCCGCAATCCTGCACCGGATCGGCAATTGCAAGATACAGGGTCAAGGGTGTCATGAAGCACATGACTAACAAGACGAAACGAGAGTTCCACTTGCGATACAATCCGAAAAGCATACATGCACCAAGCAAAAACTCGAAAGCACACAAAAACAGTGATGCCGGAAATGCCAAAAACAAAAACATATCGAGATTGAAGGCAGTAAGATAATCCTGTATTTTATAAGCTGTTCCGTATGGGTCTACCGATTTTGTAAATCCCGAAAACAGAAAAGTTATCCCCAATATGATACGGGATATCTCAACTACAACTTTTATCAGAATATCTTTTTTCGACATAAAATCAAGAATTACAATCTGCCTCTTCGTCCTCAAAATTCAATTTTATAAGTGCGAATAATGAATAGTTTATCATATCCATATAGTTTGCATCTATACCCTCCGACACTAAGGTGTTTCCTTTATTTTCCTCGATCTGTTTGGTACGGTATATTTTGGTCAAGATGAGATCGGTATATGAACTGATACGCATCGAACGCCATGCTTCGTCATAATCATGATTTTTGGCATACATCAATTCGGTAGTATCTTTCATAAAGCGATCGTAGAGCGACAGAACCGCATCTTCCTTTATGTCAACACTATCCGAGAAGCCAAGTTCGAGCTGAATGAGACCTATAATACCATAATTGACGATCCCTATAAATTCAGACGCAACACCTTCGTTGATAAGGCTCACGCCTTTTTCTTCGATACTGCGGATGCGCTTTGCTTTTATCAGAATCTGATCTGTTACCGATTGTGGACGCAGAATGCGCCATGCAGCACCATAGTCCTTTAGTTTTTTAGCGAATAATTCCCTACAAATATTTGTTACAACTTCGAACTGATGTTTGGTATCGGCCATATTTCTTCGTTTATTCTTTCTATCAAATCACAAAGGTATGAAAAAACAATAAAATATCCTTTCGTTTAACAATTTAGAATTTCCTGCAACGTAAAACAGGCTTTTTCGACACTCTCTATGCTCTTTATGCTGACCCAACGTTTATTGTTCTTTTCTTTCAATTCGCATTCGCGTGGGTATTGCTGTACAAACTGCAATAATTTGTCAAAGGCTTTGGATTGATAGTACGGAGATTCATTATTTGCGATAAGGAATAAGCTCATCCTATTGTTTTTCAATGTTACTTTCTCTATCCCCAACTGCTTGGCAAGGTAACGCAAACGAACGACGCGAATCAACTCTTTACCCTCTTGCGGTATCTTCCCGAATCGGTCTTCGATGCGTGTTACGAAAGCCTGCACATCCATCTCCTTATCCATATTATCCAGTTCGCGATAAAGCATAATCCGCTCCGAATCGTTTGGTATATATGTCGCATGAAACAGTAATTCCAAATCGCTTTCGATCTGTACATCATCGACAAAGTTATCGCCTTCAAGTTTTTGTCCGTCTTCGCTTTCGTGATACAAATCTGCAAATTCGTTGTTTTTTAGTTCATTCACAGCTTCGGTCAATATCTTTTGATACACTTCGTATCCTAAGTCGGCTATAAATCCGCTTTGTTCTGCACCAAGCATATTACCCGCACCGCGAATATCTAAGTCCTGCATAGCAATATGTATTCCGTGCCCCAAATCGGAGAAATTCTCTATTGCCTGCAAACGCCTGCGAGCTTCGGTAGACAGTGTATGCAATGGTGGAGCGAGCAAATAGGCAAACGCCTTCTTGTTGCTGCGCCCTACCCGACCTCTCAACTGGTGCAAATCGCTTAACCCAAAGTTCTGAGCACTATTTATTACTATCGTGTTGGCATTCGGAATATCGATGCCCGACTCGATGATAGACGTAGCTATGAGCACATCATATTCGTGATTGACAAAATCGACAATTATTTTCTCCAATCTCGCCGGCTCCATCTGTCCATGACCGATGACAACTCGTGCATCAGGAACCTCTTTGCGCACCAATTCGGCAAGCTCTTCTATATTCTTTATGCGATTGTTGATCACAAATACCTGCCCATTGCGACTCAATTCAAATTCAACGGCTTCTCTTATAATCTGAGGATTGAAGGTATGCACCTCCGTCTGAATAGGATAACGATTGGGTGGCGGTGTGGTTATGGAAGATAAATCTCTCGCTCCCATCAGCGAGAACTGGAGGGTACGAGGAATAGGCGTTGCTGTCATTGTCAGAGTATCTACATTGATTTTCAATTGCTTCAACTTTTCTTTTATGGCAACACCGAATTTTTGCTCTTCGTCGATAATCAGCAATCCCAAGTCGGCGAATTGAACATCCTTACCCACAATACGATGCGTACCTATCAGCACGTCTATTTTCCGTTCCTTGAGGTCTGACAAGATTTGCTTTACCTCCTTTGCCGTACGGGCACGGCTGATATATTCTACGCGGCACGGAAATCCCTTAAGCCTCTCGCAGAAGGTTCTGTAATGCTGATAAGCCAGTACCGTTGTGGGCACAAGTACCGCAACTTGCTTATTATCACCTACCGCCTTAAACGCGGCACGAATAGCAACTTCCGTTTTTCCGAATCCAACGTCTCCGCATATCAGACGATCCATCGGTTTAGCGTTCTCCATATCGCGCTTCACATCGGCGGTTGCCGTCATCTGGTCGGGCGTATCTTCATAAATGAACGACGCCTCTAACTCGTGTTGCAAAAAAGTATCGGGTGTATACTTAAAGCCTTCCTCATCACGCCTCTTGGCGTATAATTGTATCAAGTCTCGTGCAATGTCTTTTACCCGGCTCTTCGTCTTTTCCTTTACACGATCCCAAGCTCCCGATCCAAGTTTGTTGACCCGTGGCGGCTCGCCTTCCCGTCCCTTATACTTCGATATCTTATGCAGAGCATGGAGCGATACAAATATCGTATCGTTATTCAGATAAGTCAACTTTATCAGCTCTTGCATCTTACCGTTTATATCGGAACGAACAAGACCGCCAAATTGCCCCACTCCATGATCGATATGAACAATATAATCTCCGATCTGGAACTGTTGCAACTCTTTCAAAGTCAAAGCTAATTTGCCCGATCTGACATGATCAGACTTTAGATTATATTTGTGGAAACGGTCGAATATCTGATGATCGGTAAAACAGCAGACTTTAATTGTTTCATCATAAAAACCTTCCGACAAAGTTTTATCCACCGGCGTGAATTGTATGTTATCTCCTCGGTCTTCGAAAATTGCTTTCAGACGAAGGTTTTGCTTTTGGCTATCACTCAGTATGTAGATTGCATAACCATCTGCAATGAATTTTTGAAGGGATTCACTTATCAGGTCGAAATTTTTGTGAAACAATGGCTGCAAGCCGGTCTTAAATTCGATTGTAGCCTGTGGTGCATCGTAGGCTTTCGCTCCGAAGTGCAATTGTGTAAATTCGTTTACTTTTCGCAAGAAATAATCCTTATCTATCAGCTTGTTCTGAAAATCGGACTCATATTCGGGATTATCCAATATGGGAGCATCTGTATATACAGCATCTATTTTCTCGGTTACCCAAGCCAAATCTTTGAATGCAAGAATACTATCCTGTGGCAACAACTCGAACAAAGAATCTCGTTGCAAATCGGCTTTTTGCATATCGGGAATAACCTGTATCTGCTCCAACTTTTCTTTCGACAACTGGGTTTCTATCTCGAAGGAACGAATACTGCTAACCTCGTCTCCAAAGAAATCGATACGGAAGGGATAGTCGTTAGAAAAAGAAAACACGTCGAGAATACTTCCTCTTATTGCATACTGCCCCGGCTCGTACACATAGTCTACATACTCGAATCCAAACACATCGAGTGTTTCTGACACAAAATCACGGTCAACTTCCTCGCCCGACACTATGTGTATGGTGTGTTTTTCAAGGTCTTTTTTCGATACCACTTTCTCTGCCAGCGCATCGGGGTATGTAACCACCGTAACGGCTTTACCCACCTGCAACTGCCCCATAACATCGGTACGCAACACCTCATTCGCAGCATCTATTTGTCCATACTTTACAGCCCTCTTGTATGCTGATGGGAAAAATAGTACTTTCTCAGAACCAAACAATTGATTCAGATCGTGATAGAAATATCCGGCACTTTCGGCATCATTCAATACATAGAGTTGGGTTTTATTTCTCTTTGATACTAATGAGGCGGCAAACAATGTTGCAGAAGAACCTTGCAGCCCTTTCACAAACACATTTTTGCACTTAGGCAGAATATCCAATACGGCTTTATCGGAACCGTGATTCCGATAAAGCTCTAACAGTTTATGTAACTCCAATTTTATTATGATTTATTATCGAACACACAATTAACAAAAGACAAAAATAAGCAAAATCTGTACCAAAGTGCAGCTTAGTTGCATTGGTCTTCGTCGAAACAAAGCTCCCGTCCTTCGACTTGTATAGTAACATGTTTGATTTCAAATTTATTTAATAGTGCTCTCTTTGCCTCTTCGAGCACAAGGTCTCTATCGGCATCGGCAGCCACTCGCAGATGTACGGTCATCGACAGGAAATCGGACGTAATCATCCAGATGTGAAGATCGTGTACACTCTTTACATTGTCTATCGACTCTAAGACTGTTACAACTTTCTCCGAATCTATATTGGCAGGCTTAGCCTCCATCAGTATATTTACGGCATCGCGCACCACCCGCCATCCGCTTACCAATATCAATATCGACACCAACATGCTGGCTATGGGGTCAGCAATATTCCATCCGAAGGTCATAATCAATATAGCGGCCACGATAGCCCCTACCGATCCTAACATATCTCCAATAACATGCAGAAAAGCACTGCGGATGTTCAGATTTCCATGTGCTGCTCCCTGTCGGTGCAGTATCCATGCCACAATCACATTTATGATCAGCCCAATGACAGCAATAACCATCATGCCCTGCCCTACAACCTGTGGCGGAGTAGATATACGCTCTATGGCCTCGAGACAAATAAATACTGACAAGACTAACAACACTATGCCGTTGAACAATGCCGCAAGTATTTCGAAACGTTTGTATCCGTATGTTTTAGATTGGGTGGCAGCTCTCGCCCCGAAAATAAGGGCACTGAGACTAAGCCCCAAGGCCGCTGCGTCGCTCAACATATGAGTGGCGTCGGAAATGAGTGCTAAACTGTTTGTCAGAAAACCTCCGACAAACTCGACAACCATGAAACCGGCAATCAGAACAAAACTTAATAATAAAGCTTTCTTGTTTGCCTGATAGCTATGATTGTGTCCTCCGTGTTTATGTATATCTCCCATATCTATAAAATTAAAAAAAGCAAGGGTAAAGTTAAACCTTTTCCTTGCTTTTCGTATAATGTGTATGCTAAAAATCAATTGGAATTCATCGAAATCAGAAATTCCTCATTGTTGATTGTCTTACGCAGTTTATCGTCTAAGAATTGCATTGCTTCTACCGAATTCATATCTGATAAGAAGTTGCGCAACACCCACATACGACTCAATGTTTCTCTGTCTAACAACAAATCGTCGCGACGGGTACTTGAAGCGGTAATGTCAACAGCAGGGAATATGCGTTTGTTCGATAGTTTGCGATCGAGCTGCAATTCCATATTTCCTGTTCCCTTAAATTCTTCGAAGATAACATCGTCCATTTTCGATCCTGTTTCGGTAAGGGCTGTTGCAATAATGGTCAACGAACCTCCGTTTTCGATATTACGTGCCGCACCAAAGAATCGTTTCGGTTTGTGCAATGCATTTGCATCCACCCCTCCGGTAAGGACTTTTCCTGATGCCGGTTGCACGGTATTATATGCACGAGCAAGACGTGTAATAGAATCGAGCAAGATAACAACATCGTGTCCACACTCCACCATACGCTTAGCCTTATTCAATACGATTTCCGCTATCTTTACGTGTCTGTCTGCCGGTTCGTCGAAGGTTGACGCTATCACTTCGGCATTAACACTGCGTTCCATATCGGTAACCTCCTCCGGGCGTTCGTCGATAAGCAATATTATCATATAAGCCTCCGGATTGTTGTCTGCAATAGCATTTGCAATATCTTTCAGCAAAGTTGTTTTACCTGTCTTGGGTTGAGCAACTATCAGTCCGCGCTGCCCTTTCCCGATCGGAGAGAATAAATCTACTACACGGCACGACAAGTTGTCGTTGCGCCCTGTTGTCAACTTAAATTTCTGATTTGGAAAAAGAGGCTTCAAGTGATCGAAAGGAACACGGTCGCGAACCTCATCCGGTGTGCGTCCGTTGATACGGTCTACTTTTACAAGTGGAAAGAATTTCTCGCTTTCTTTTGGTGGTCTGATAGGACCTTCAACCACATCTCCGGTTTTCAGACCAAAGAGTCTGATCTGAGATTGTGATATATATATATCGTCCGGAGAGGACATATAGTTATAGTCTGACGAACGGAGGAAACCATATCCTTCCGACATAATTTCGAGAACACCCGACGCAATCAGAATACCTTCGAAGTCGAAAACTTTTTCTTGCTGATTGTTATTTTGTTTCTGATTGTTTTTGTGATTATTATTCTGAACAGGTGTCTCTTGTGCTATTTCAACAGGAGCAACATCCTGATCTACTTGTAATAGAGGCAAAAGAGGTTCTTTGGCTACTTTTTCTTCAGGTTGTGTTTCTCTTACTTTATTTGATTTGAATACCAATTTAGATGGTTTGCCGGATTTGGCTTCTGCAGGTTTTGCTTCAGATTGAGTTTCTTTCTCCACCACTTTTTTCTCTACCTGGGATTCCTTTTTCGGTTCATCTGCTGATGGCTGAGGCTGAGGCTGAGGCTGTACCTGAGGCTGAGATTGTTGTTTTGGCTGTGGAGACTTTGCCGGTTGCTGTGGAGCTTTTGATGGCCGTTGCAATTCAACCTTCTCTTTCGCCTGTGGTGCTTCTTGTTTCACTGGTTCGTCTTGAGGCTTACCTTTTTCTACAAGCACTTTTTTCTTCGGACTTTCTTTAATATTTTTTTTCGTCTCCTCTTTCGGATTTTGTTGTGGTTTCAGCTCCGGAGCTTTATTCTTATTCCGAGCCTCAATGATAGCTTGTTCGTCAAGAATCTTGTATATCAGTTCTTCCTTCTTGAATGCATCAGGGCGTCTTATTCCCAATTCTTTGGCTATAGTGCGCAACTCTAATGTAAGCTTCTCGTTAAGCTCTATGATATTGTATATACGCATATTATGTATATAAAATTATATTATAAAATAAATTTAAATTATTATGACTGTTGTATGTGCTGAGAGCGTGTTTAGATAATCAACAGGAATACTTTTACTTTATTTAACACAAATAGGCGGAAATGATAACAACCTTGCTTGTGTTATATTTTTCCTGAAAAATGATTATAAAATTATTTGAATTTTTCACAATCCTTGATTCAATCTATAAAAGATTAAGTGAATTGCAAAAGCTGGAAAAGCGATGCAAATATCTAAAATATTGTCGGAAAGCCCAAATTATATTCTACTTTTTTTTATCATTTAGGTATATTTACAGATATCAGACTAATATACAGACACATTAACACAACGATTAGCCGAATATCCATCCCCATATTTATTTATTTTCGTCATTTATCAACAAAAAAAATACCGGAACATGATGTCCGGTATTTCTATACTAATTACAAATTTGATCAGTGATTGAAAAATTCTATTATTTGAGCAAATTCTCTATTTTCTCTACTAGAACAGCTTTCTGAGCAGCACCAACTTGCTTGTCCACGATTTCTCCGTTTTTGATAAACAATATTGTAGGGATGTTACGGATACCGTATTTAGAAGCTACTTCATCGTCTACATCTACTTTGCCTATTATAACTTTGCCTTCATATTCTTTTGCAAGTTCGTCTACAACAGGACCTACCATACGACACGGGCCGCACCATTCTGCCCAAAAATCTATAACAACCGGTTTGTTTTGACTCAACACATCTTCAAGTGTCGCATCTGTTATTGCTAATGCCATAATCTTTTCTTTTTTTATTATTTATTGAATTAATACTCTTATTATATCATCGTGTTATGTACAAAAATACATTATTACTTTCGAATATGAAATATATCTTTTTTCAGTCAAGCGAAAAATCTAAATTTCCGCTTTCTATTATATAATTTATCAATTCGTTTTTCACATCAACCTTTACACTGCGGGCAAAAAGATCAACATTCATATTGCGTTCTCCATCCATAACCTCGAAATAAAGTAATGAATTACCGGGATTTCCTTTTGTCAGCACCGACAATTCTTCCACCATCTGCGCATTCATTTCGTGCAACGGCAGTTTTATCGTTATTTTATCTATCAACCGATCTTTAACATCGGGCAACAGTTGAATAGAGAATATTTTAAGTTCTAATTGATTTTCATTGAATCGACGTCCTTGCACCCGACCTTTTATATATATATAAAGTCCCTGACGTCCGTATTTACCATAATTGATATAATCGTCGCCGAACAAAGGTATGTCTCCGCTACCCGAAAAGTCTTCAATAGAAATTATCATATACGGCTTGCCATTCTTCGTGAACCCTTCGCGAGTAGCCGATACGATTCCGCCTAATTCCACATCCCTGTTTCTATATGCTTCTTTATCTTCAATGTCTGCCATCTTCAAGTTGAACTTATGATTCAATGCAACAGCATATTCATCTAACGGATGGGCAGACAGATAGATACCTATCAGCTCTTTTTCTTTGCTCAAACGTTCTATATCCGACCATTTTTCCACCTTCGGTATTTCGGGATGGGCTATATCGAACATCGTATCGTCTCCGAACAACGAATTTGCGGCTGTATCTTTGTCCAACTGATATTTGTTTCCATAACGGATCAGCATATCTATAAACACTTCTCCCTTAGGATTCAACCCAAAAAATTGCTCGCGTGTAACTTCAGGAAAATTATCGAAGGCTCCTGCCAATGCTAAAGACTCTATATTCTTTTTGTTACATGTATTGAGACCGACACGCTCTACAAAGTCGAAGATGTTTTTGAACGGACCATTATTTTTACGTTCCATTATAATATTATTCACAGCTCCTTCGCCCACTCCCTTGATGGCAGCAAGTCCGAAGCGGATATCTCCTTGTTTATTCACGGAGAACTTTAGGAACGATTCGTTTACGTCAGGACCCAATACATTTATATTCATCGACTTACACTCAGTCATAAACTTAGTTATTTCCGTAATGTTAGACAAGTTTCGAGACAAGACAGCCGCCATATATTCCGATGGATAGTTCGCTTTGAGCCAGGCTGTTTGGTATGCTACCCACGAGTAACACGTAGCATGCGACTTGTTGAAAGCATAAGAAGCAAACTTCTCCCAGTCGTTCCATATTTTCTCCAACACCTTCTTGTCGTGCCCATTGGTTTTTCCTCCATCCAAGAATTTTTCCTTTAGGGCATTCATCTTATCTATAAGTTTCTTACCCATAGCCTTACGCAACTCGTCGGACTGTCCGCGTGTAAAGTTTGCCAACAATCGCGAGAGTAACATCACCTGTTCCTGATACACTGTAATGCCATACGTGTCATTCAGATAGCGTTCCATAATGGGTATATCATACGCTATTTCCTCGCGCCCATGCTTACGGGCAACGAACGACGGTATATAATCCATTGGCCCCGGACGATAAAGGGCATTCATCGCTATCAGGTCTTCAAACTTGGTCGGTTGCAACTCTTTCAGATACTTCTGCATCCCTGCCGACTCGAATTGGAATGTCCCGGTCGTTCTTCCGGCACTATACAATTCATAGGTTTTAGTATCCTCAAGCGATATCGTGCTTATGTCAACTGCTTCACCTGTTGTCTGTTTTATATTTTCGAGAGCTTCCTTTATGATTGATAAGGTTTTCAGACCGAGAAAGTCCATCTTGATAAGCCCCGTCTCCTCTATTACCGATCCTTCATATTGTGTAACCAACATATTCTCGCCGGTTTCCTTGTCCTCGGCCGTGCTCACAGGTACAATATCCGATATATCCTGACTACCGATAATAATACCGCAGGCATGCACTCCCGTATTGCGTACATTGCCTTCCAGCATTTGTGCATACTTGAGTGTGTCGCGCATAGTTACATCATAGCTTGATGCTGCCTCTTTCAACTCGGGCACATATGCTATGGCATCTCTCAAGGTTACCTTTTTCTTGTCGGGAATACGGTCAGGAACTAATTTCGCCAAGCGATTCGACTCGGAGAGTGGTAACCTCTGCACACGAGCAACGTCTTTTATTGCCATTTTGGTTGCCATCGTTCCATAAGTAATAATGTGAGCTACACGATTTTGCCCATATTTATCAGTTACCCATCGCAGCACCTCACCCCGTCCGTCATCATCGAAGTCGATGTCTATATCAGGCATCGAGATACGATCGGGATTCAAAAAACGTTCGAACAGGAGGTCATATTTGATTGGATCTATATCCGTTATTCCTAAGCAATAAGCAACAACCGAACCGGCAGCAGAACCGCGTCCGGGTCCTACTGCGACCCCCTTTTCGCGTGCCGCAGCTATGAAGTCTTGCACGATAAGAAAATATCCGGGGAAACCCATCGTCTTCATCGTATTCAACTCAAAGTCGATACGTTCAACGATTTCATGGTTTATATCTTCGCCATACCTCTTTTTCGATCCTATGCGGGTAAGATGAGTTAAATAATCTGCCTCTAACTTGACACGGATCACCTTATCATAACCGCCCAATCGGTGGTATGTCTTCTCATCGCCAAACTCGGCAATCAGGTCTTCTTCGCTATATTTCGCTTTATACCCGTCCTCCGTACCGAACGATTCGTCGATATCGAAAAACGGCATCAGAGCATCGTTGTCTATCGAATAATATTCTACCTTATCCAATATCTCCATCGTATTCGACAGAGCATGCGGAATATCGGAAAATATAGCCTCCATCTCGGCGGTAGTTTTCAGCCATTCTTGCTTTGTGTATCTCATTCGTGAAGGGTCGTCCAGATCTTTACCCGTGCTCAGGCAGATAAGGCGGTCGTGAGCATCAGCATCCTCTTCGTTCACAAAGTGGCAATCGTTGGTAGCGATAACTTTTACATCGTATTTCTCCGCAATCTTGATCAACTCCTTATTCGTCTTCTCTTGCAATGGATATACCTCCACATTAGCATCAGGACGATTCGTCTTGTGTCGCTGCAACTCTAAATAATAGTCTTCGCCAAAGAGATTCTTAAACCACTGCACAGCTTCTTCCGCGGCGGCAGTGTCTCCCGAATTTATTTTCTTAGGTATTTCGCCACCTAAGCAGGCTGAAGATATAATAAGACCTTCGTGATATTTCTCTAAAAGCTCTTTGTCGATACGTGGGCGCATGTAAAAACCCTCTGTCCAGCTATGGGATACCATCTTGATAAGATTCTTATATCCCTTCAGATTTTTTGCCAAAACGATCAAGTGCCATCCGCTCATGTCAGGCTTCCCCTCTTTCAGCTGACGATGGCGATGAGCCACATAACATTCACAACCGAGTATGGGCTTGAATTTCTTCGCTTCTTCTGCTTTCAGTTGAGCTATTAAGGCATCCACCTCACCATCTTTCCCTTCTTTTGCCAATGCTGAGATTTGCTTTTTCAGATCTTTTATAACGCCATCTGCTTTCGAGTTTTTTTTCTTCACATAGTTATAAAATTCCTTTATCCCAAACATCGATCCATGGTCGGTAAGGGCAATTCCTTTCATGCCGTCAGCCATAGCCTTATCCACTATCTTGGATATACTTGCCTGTCCGTCAAGCATCGAATACTGAGAATGGACATGTAGGTGAGTGTAATTGCTCATATTCTCAAACTGTTTTATTTATCAACCTTAAAGATACAATGACACAACTTGCATAACACAATGAAAGACGAATTAGTTTTCAACATTCGGCCTATTTATTCAGAAAAAGAATAAATTACTGATTACAGAATTTCCGAAACAGCATATAAATCGGAGTAAGCATCAGTAAATCTTCTATTGCAATCTTTATTTTCATTGGAGACGCTTATAAATCATACTTTTTGTGTAATTTTGTGGTTAGGAAACTTAGAGGAGTATGAATAAGGAAAAGCAACAACTGTTAGACGAAAGATACTTGAGAATGGCAATGGTCTGGGCCGAAAATTCTTATTGTAAGAGACGCCAGGTAGGAGCCCTCATTGTAAAAGATAAGATGATAATTTCTGATGGATACAATG
>CALNCC010000046.1 GCA_937875275.1 uncultured Dysgonomonas sp.
AGTGAGGTTTTGCTCGATTTGGCAGAAGAAAGATATTTCGAACCCATATACAACTGGCATGCCGATAAAGGACTTATCTATGGCAGCGACAATCATGGTAGAGGTAAAGATCCGCTTGCCTACGTCGATTATTTTCGGGCAAATAGCTGGTATACAGCTCCGGGCAATGATGCTCCGGCACGAGGGTCGAGCTTTATCGAAACAAAAGTGTCGAGTTCTATTTCGCATATCTATCAGCGTCCGCGCACATGGTTAGAAGCATTCCATAGCATGGGATGGGGCAGCACCGGTGCATGGCTCACACAACAGATCGACCATCACTTTATAGCCGGAGGCAACCTTGTGTGTATGCACGGGCTGTACTACTCTACACACGGTGGATGGTGGGAATGGGCTCCGCCTGATTTTCATTTCCGCATGCCTTACTGGGCGCATATGATCAAGTGGTTAGAGTACACCGAACGGATGAGCTACCTGCTCAGTCAGGGGACACATGTTTGCGATATCGCACTGATGTATCCTACCGAGTCGATGCAGGCATATCCCGGAGCGAACGCTTCCGCGACATTCGGTGTAGCCTTAGATTTGAGTGAGCACGGTCTCGATTATGATTTTATGCATTACAAGCCTCTGCGAGATGCGGAAGCCGATAACGGGAATCTTATTGTAGGAGATGAATCCTATAAGATATTGATTCTTTCCGATCTGTGGGCGTGTCATCACACTACTCTGACAAAGGCTTTGGAGCACTACCGAAACGGGGGAATTGTTTTAGCAACAGGCGTATTGCCTAAGGCGAGCACGTTAGACGGCGAAAATTCGAAAGCGGTAAACGATATCTTGTTTGAGTTATTCGGTATAAAAGACAACGATCTATTGCAAGGAATACCAAAGGCACAAACCAATTCATCGCGCGGTGTCGGCATGTACGTAAGGCCTGCTGAAATGGTAAAAGAAATAAAAAACCTGATCGTACCCGACTTCTTCTCACAAAAAGGAAAAGGAAAGGTGCTGCACCGTAAAATAGGCGATAAGGACTTGTACATGGTTACCGATGTAGAAAAAGGAGACTTGTGCTTTTTCAGAGCAAAAGGCAAAGTTGAATTGTGGGATGCCGTATCGGGCAAAAAAGAGTTGATCCCGGTCTATGAGGAGAACGAGAAAGGTACATACTTGAAGATGAACAAAGAGAGCAATCAATCATACCTCATTGTTTTTTCGCCCGGCGAATCGTTGAAATACACAGAAGAAAAAACGAAGGAATTAGCAAGTACGATATCCATCGATAAACCGTGGGAAATAGAATATCTTCCTACTCTGGATAACAAATGGGGGGATTATCGACTGCCGGCTACGGACGAAATGATTGGTGCAGAAGCTCCGGTGGTTAAATACCGACTTCAGCGCAACGAAAAAGATAAATGGTACTTGCCCGATTATGAAGATTCGGCATGGAGAGAAAGCATCTATGGATATGGTATCCAAGCGGAATATTGTGCGGTTGATTCGACAGAGAATTTCAACGGAGTTGCCAGTCAGATGAAATCGGATAGTAAGCAGGATTGGAAACCGTACGAGTTTTCTTGGCAATATGGCGTTTGGGATAATCCCGGTCCGCAAGGGTTTCATGGACTGAAAAACAGGGTAAGCAATGGCTTTTTTATTCTGAACAATGGCGGGCACGAGTTTTATCGAACCAATGTGTGGGTGCCTGAAAGTGGAAGATACAAGGTGGTAACTGACGACCGAAAGCCGGATGCTTTGCTTTTGGATGGAGAAACGATAGCCTTTGAAAATGCTATACAGCTGAAAAAAGGATGGCATAGTTTATTGTTCGGATATAGATCGACACCCAAGATAGGCTATCAGAAAAGCCCTTTCGATAATGACCCTCGTCAGCGAAGCATGGTTGTTCTGTACCCGGAAAATGAAGTGATACCTTCAAAAACCAAAATGTACGACGCCATTGTTTCGTCTTCGTGGGGCATTTCCAATCATTTGTTTTATTCGCCATATTCCCCTTCTGCAAATACATGGCAGTATCGTGTAGAAACAGTACCCGGAGTTAGCGAAATAGAAATGAAAATATACGGAGAACTGAAAAATGTTTGGTTGGATGGGAAGAAAATACCATCTCGACAAATATTCGGCAACTCATCAGACGATCAGAACACATATAAGATATCTCTTCCCGATGTGCACGCGGCTATCGAAACAATGTCCTTTGACGTGAAAGCCCGCCCCGGATACCAAGCGGCAGGAGTCATGGCTTCGCCCATAAAGTTCGTTTGTGGGAAAGGGCAGTTAAGTGTAGGCAATTGGGCAGAGCAGGGCTCGTTGCGGTATTATTCGGGCGGTATGTATTACCGAAACAATGTTGATCTACAACTCCAACCGGAGGATAAGGTTGAATTAAGTTTAGGTAATGTTATTGCTACCTGTGAAGTGAAAGTTAATAATCAATCAGTTGGAATATTGATGAGTCCGCCTTATGCGGTGGATATAAGCAAGTATCTGAAATCGGGCGACAATGCTATCGAAGTATTGGTGTATAGCACTCTATCCAATCTTTATCAAACTATTCCGAGTTATTACAGAGGCGAACCCGATGCCGGGCTGTTGGGTCCTGTCGAATTAAAGGTGTTCAAATGAGGCTACATCTGTGGTGTGGCTAACGTTTGCTCCATGGTAGGCTCCGCTTTACAGGCGGAGTCTGCTTTTTTATAATCGTTGAGTTTGTAACTATCATCCAGTATAAGTAATCTGTTTTAACAAACTGTTTCTTATTGAGTATTAGATTCGATTACAGTCTCTTATCCGAAGAAGGAGATCTTCTGATCCTATTCGAAAATAATATACACAGGGCTTTCCGTTACAGTAAACTCCATACCATCTTCTTCCATTTTCCATGCAGGCGTATCTTCATCCGACTCAGACAATGCCATTGAGATTACCTTTGTTGGTCTACCGGGTAGGTTCTCTAATTTTGTAGTAAATGATTTCTGGTCATACTTATATTTCTCCTGAGAAGTAGTTCCCGTAGGGCTCCATACAGCCCATATCTTTTTATCTACATTTTCGCCATGGTTAAATTCGTAAACATATACGAGATTGTTATTGTCATCGTTGCGTTGAACAACCTTTTCGAAGCGATATTCGCCGAGTAAACTATACAGTTGTTTCACTGCCCAAAACGACATTTTTGGTTCAAAATTTCTCGTTAATCCCCCCGAAGCATGTATGCCTGGTTCGTCTTCATCATTGTAGTAATAAATATATGCCCTGTCGATATCGCGTTCGGCAAAAAGGAAAAAACTACGGATGATATATTGCGCCTGTTGTAGGTCGCTAACTCCTTGCCAATCGAGTGACAGTGCCCATCCTGTTCGTTTGTCCATTGCCTCGGGCGTACAGGCATCGTAACCAAATTCGGTCGCCATTCTACCGTTTCGTCTACCACCTTCAGATAGTCGGTCGCAGAGTCTTCGGGGAAGGTTCTGTTCCATGGGCTTTTTCCTGGTGCTGATTCGGGTATGGATGCATATACATGTACATTTATGACATCGTAAAGGGGCAGTATATCTTCATCTTTATATATACTATTTAAATCCTGACTATAATCGTCTCCTTCACGGGCTTGTACTGTAGGCGTAAGTATCTTCATCGCCCGATCGCCGTCTCTTATACCTTGTGCTATATTGGAAAAGATAGTCTTGAATAAAGGAATATCAAACCTGCCGCCAGGTTCATTGCCTACTTCCATCGAGGTGCACAATTTTTTTTCTCCTGATGGGCCAAAGAAAGATGCCATCGCTTTACCATATCTGTATGCCCAATCCTCTTGCCCTTGCCAGAAGGATTCATAGTCGCGTTCGGGAGGAGTAAGGCCTAAGAACTGTATGCAAATGTCTGTTTCAAATCCCTTTTCTTTCCATGGAGCATATACCTGCGTTTCCCAATTAACTAAATTAGTACATATGGGCAGCGTGATGTCGCCTCCGGGATTCTCTACGTCCCATCTTACACTATGGTAGTTGCGCACTAAGCGACATAGTTGACTATATAAATCGGGTTTGAAATGAAAATGACCATTGATCCCCATGAAATCTTTGAACAAGGGTTTTACTTTTTTACTTCCGCCTTTTTCAGATGAAGCTGTAGCCGGCAGCACTTTGTTTGTTGCATAAACAGAAGTTAAGGCAGACCCACCTAATAGTATTACAACAAAGATGATTTTAAGAAGGAACCAGTTTCTCATAGAGTATAGAATTTGAGGAAAATACAAATATAACTCATGGTGCATTTAGAATAAAATAAAAGTCTAATAAAAAAGCAAGCTAATATTTTTTTTGACTTGTAACACAACACATTAACTGTATAACTCATGCTGATTCTTGGTTTAAGTTTTGTTTTTTCATCTTCTTCTATTGTCGCAAATTTTAATAAGGTATCTTTCTTGTCTTTTTGTATTTCGTCAAATAACATAGAAGATTCATAGTCATAGTATTGCTGCATTAATGGTTCTACTAATTTTAGATAGTGAGATTGGATATAAAATATGTTTTCTGTGTCCATAGTTATTTGTTTTAAACAAATATAAAAAAATAAGACCGCTTCGATTAAGAAACGGTCTGTATTATTCTTATATATACTATTTGGGGAGTATTTATTGTGGTAAAAAAATGCGAACAAATAGTTGTTTGTTTACATCTCTAGAACTAATTATATGTTTTACTTCTATTTCTAATTTATCAGAATTTATATTTTGAAAAACCATATTGTGACCTTTCTTTATATATCCGATAAGTTCTTTTTTAAATAATACCTTAACCGCATTTTCATCTTTTTCATGTCTTTCTTTTTCAAAGGTCAATTTGTAACTCAATCCCGCAATGTCGGTTACAAATTTTAAACCTTTTTCAAATTGAAAATTAGCTAAAAACTCAAAATTATCAATTTGAGTTATCCCTTGAGTCATTGCTAATACATATAATTTATCATTTTTATATTGGGTTTCAATATCCCAGAAATTAAGTAAGGGGCTTGAGTCTGAACGGTCTGTATTAATAAGTCTTTTAGAAAATAAGTCTAAGACATCACTATATTCTAGTTTCTCTATATTAAGCCCAGGATAACCTTTAAATCCAAACTTCTTCGCTTGATTAAGGTTTTCTCTTAAATATCTAAAGTCAACTTTTTCTCCATTAAGGATTAATTCTCCTACTATTATTCTGGCAAATCCTTTAGAAGTTCTCCAGGATAAGTATATTTTGTCAAACTTGTTCATTATTATTGAGTATAATGTTTATTCGTGCATCAATATATTTAACTATAAACTCTTTTCTAATAGAGGATAATTTATAGTCATTAAACTGGTTGGGTAATTTTTTATCAATATTCTTTACAATATTAACTAATATCTTTTTACTATATCTTGATTTTATAATTTCAAAAACTTTATTAACCTCATCTGGATAATCTATTTTTATGGTATTAATAAGTTCAAAATGATTTAGTTTGTTGTCATTCCATCTGATGTCCGGTTTTCCTTTATTTATAAAAATCTCAAACTTATCATTATTGTTTAAAAGCTCTTCCATTTTTTTGTCATCCAATTCTCTTGCTAGACTGCTTCCATTGTCATATAGCGGAGAAAATTTGCAAATATCTTTCTTCATCTTTTTATCGAATTTAGATATTGTAAATTTGCCTTTACTTATAAATAATAGTATAAATTGTAACTTTAATTTATCTAACCATGATAATTGAGACACATTTTTTATAGCCTCATTCAATTTTTTATTAGATATCACAACAGCCCAATTCTCAGAGTGCCTATCTGAGTTCCCAATAATTGCATCAAAAATAATCATTTTGATTACATCATTGATTAAATGTTCCAATTTTAATTTTTTTAGAGAGCCTACTATCTTCTGAAAGGAGTGAGATTTTCTATAATTATCTTGGAAATCAGGATGTTTTTCTACAATATAACCATATCCTTCGTTTAATTCTTCATTATTTATATCTATAATAGATTTTGAGATGCAACCTATTTCATTCTTAAAATATGCAACATCATATGGTACAACATTAAAGCTCAGTAGACGACCAATTTGTGAGGCTATAATCTCAGACCAGAACTCATACTTGTAATCTTTTCCAGGCTTAAATAAGGACTTCTTGAAAAAATACACAAGGCCAAGATTAGATGTTAAAATGTGCTTATTTCTTGTTCCAGATGTATTGATATGGACTTCTTTCTTCCATTTGGAAACATCGATAAATTTAGTCTTGAACATTATTGGAGTAAATATTAATGTTGCAAAAGTACGCATAGTTATAGTAAATATTATATTTTAGGCTACTCTTTCTTGTACTTATAGATAATCTTCTAAAATTTTTAACCTTGTGTAGCCTATTAGCTCGTTGTGTCTCTGTCTTATGAATCTTAGAGAGTATCGGGAATATGTACACTCCATTCTTCTGGTCATATCTTTGTATGATCTCTAAAGCTTTGGCTTGCAGAGGTATTTTTATCAACTTCTTTGTTTTCTTTCGAGTATATACAAGTCTGTTGTCAACAACATTATTTCTTGTCAAGTATAAGCTCTTTGTTGGGGCAACTCCTCTTAGGTTTGTTCTTATCAAAGTCCCAATATTCTGGTAGGATTGATACCCCAAGGCTCTTGTATTTTCTTCTGCCATCTTTGCTGATGCAAAGCATCAAAGGATATTCTCCATTGGCTAATGTCTTTGACCTGTAACATAGCATATTAACTGTTCCATTCATGTCAATTCTGGTTTACAGTCTGGTTTACATTGGCTCCCTAAACCGCCCTAAAACCACCCATATAGACATAAAAAAACAGCTAAGAATTTATCTTAACTGCTTGATTATTAGGTGGTCCCACTTGGGCTTGAACCAAGGACCCCATGATTATGAGTCATGTGCTCTAACCAACTGAGCTATAGGACCGGGATTTTATTGGTTTCCCTCAAATCGGGTGCAATGTTACTGCTTTTCGTTTAACAATGCAAATATTTGCAGAAAAAAAGATCGGTTTAATGTCATTTTTCAGCAATCGAGCGATTGTTCCTGTTGTTCAATATTGATAACGCGATATATAGCAGGATGCCGCCGGATATACCGAACAGCCCCATATATGCAATCAGACCGACCGTAAATATCAGAAGGAAGTAACGAGACTCGTTTCCTTTGAATCTAAGGCTTTTTATTTTCAATGAGAACATAGATATCTCCGAAACCATTAATAGCGAAAATACGACGATTCCTGCAATGAAGATATACATCAGGTTCGACGAGATCACCGGCACATTGGTCGTCAGTCCGTAGCAAAAGCTTACCCAAAACATTGCATTTGCCGGAGTGTTGAGTCCGATAAAAGATTCAGTCTGACGTTCGTCGATATTGAATTTCGCCAACCGCAATGCAGAGAATACTGCCAACAAAAAAGCGATATAAGGCAGATACTCCATCACCAAAGCATTGTGCGAAATCAGAGTTATATTCTCCGACAAAAAATGAAAAGCGGCAAGGCTCGGTGCTACGCCGAAGCTGACCATGTCGGCAAGCGAATCCAGCTCTTTGCCTAAGGGAGAATATGCTTTCAACAGTCGTGCCGCAAATCCGTCTGAGAAGTCGAACAGTGCGGCTATTATTACCCACACCACAACCCAAAGATACAACCCTTCGAAAGCCATAACACAAGCTATGCAACCCGAAAACAGATTGAGCGATGTGAGGGTGTTTGGAATATGTTTTCTCATAATAGATTTATTTGTCAAATTTGGCAAGGATCGTTTGATTACCTTTTACCTTCTGATCCATCTCTACCATAACTTTTACATCTAACGGCAGATAAACATCTACCCTCGACCCCAGCTTGATGAACCCCAGATGCTTATCGATATCGGCTATGTTGCCTACATTCGAATACGTAACTATACGGCGAGCCATAGCCCCTGCTATTTGTCGCAGCAAGATCTGATACTTCTTGTCTGTCGTTTCTATAACAACCGTCGATCGTTCGTTCTCCGTACTCGACTTGGGAAGATAGGCAGCTCTGAATCGTCCGTTGTGATGTTTCTTCAGCAGCACCGTTCCGTTTATCGGATACCAATTGGCATGCACATTGAGGGGGGACATAAATATTGAGATCAGCAATCTCTTGTCCTTGAAATATTCGCCTTCGTACACTTCCTCTATCGCCACAATTTTACCATCTGCCGAAGCCACGATACTGTCGCTTTTATCTCCTTCAAACTTTCGGGCGGGGCATCTGTAAAAGTTGACAACGCCACTGAAGAGAACAATGGATACTGCTAATACAACGTATTGCAATAGTGTTATTGGAAATAGATAGAATAGTGCGCCGTTTAATAAAGCTAATATGATAAAATATACAACTAAGACCCCACGGCCTTCATGATGAATCTTCATAATTCGGGTTACTTTACAATAAATGTAATATTGTTTGGTGCAAAAATATCTTTAATTCGTGAATCTACAAAATTAGGTGCTGTATAAAAACCATTTACTCGAAAAAAGACAAGGGAAATCGTGCTAAATAGATCGCAGACTTCGTGGTCTCGTGAGTAGAGTAGTAGCTTACCCACAATTCGTCTCCATCGACCAGCAATCCCGTATAGCTTGTATCTTTGCCTGAGGGTAGAACATATTTTTCCTGAAACAGCCCTTTTGCGCTTCCTGTCAGTAAGATCGTTTTCGGGGCAGAGGGGATGAAGTGTGAGCGCGTGCCGGCAACGATCAGTTCGTTTTTGAGTTCAATAAACTCAGGGCCACCGAGCCTAATATCCAACGCTTTCCATTCCCAATCGGTATACGGAGGGTTGCTGATTCCCCAATATCCCTTTTGGTCGCCGCTTTCGCGTCTTACCAGCAGTGCCATGCGTTTGTCGGACAATATCCTCACGCATGTCTCGTTTGGCGAGCCCGAAATGTCGAATGTTTTTATCAGATCGTATGAAATGCCGTCCTTTGTCGTTACCAACGAGATGCCCGACCGGTTGTAATTGACGCCATATCCTATACCATCACTCCACACAAGTTTCCACAACCAATCCCTTCCGTCCTTTACTTTCTCGTCGAGTTGTATCGGAGACGGTTTGGAATAGTGGACGCCGTCTTCCGAGAAAGATACTTGAGGAAGCATGTTTGTCAGTTTGCGATCAACATATACCGATCCTCCCATCAGCACCATTAGCCTTCCGTCGGGGGTAATTGATAGCTGAGAATCTCTCAGATCGTATTTCGCTTTGGCGATCAGTGCGGTCGGAGTCCAAGTATTTCCATCCTCAGAACTCAATATGCGGATCTTGCCTTCCGCATTGCCTTCGTTATCAAAGATGTGGGAAAATCCTTCTCTGAATGCACAGTAATATTTGCCTTTATATTTGATGATTGACGTAAAGGCATTGTGCATTCCATTATCCCAAATCTTGGATACTTTTACACAATCGGTCTGAGCCAAAACAGGATTGACGCAGACCGAGAGTATGGAAATAAAGGCAAGAAACATTCTTCTCATCACTTTATTTTATGAGTGAAGAATCTGTTTATTTCAGATTCAGTTTTTTTGCGATAGCTTTCGGAAGAGCATCTTTATGTATCATGATGCTCATCGTTTTGTATTTAACAAACGATTCGGAAGCATACCATATTCCTTTATACTTACCGGCTTCACCCCACGAGTTTTTCACCATGTAGTATTTACCTCCGTTTTGGTCTTTGGCGATACCGTATATTTGCATACCGTGGTCGTCTGTGGTTTGATAGTTGTCATAAGCAATTTGTCTCATTTCCTGAGTAATTACTTTTTCTTTCATCGGGCCATTCTCGATCTGATCGCGTACTTTTTTCTCTCTTTCGCCGGCCGAAAGTCCTAACCAATGAGCCTGATCCGAACCTGCGTTTTCGGGAGCATCGATGTCGGGCATAACAGCCAATCCGTTGCGGTTAAATCCTATTTCGCTCACATCCGAAGCCCAAGCCACAGTGTAGCCGTTGCTGATAGCGTTGTCGAATACTTCCATAAATTCGTCGATAGGAAGATTGTACGACAATGCCCAACGCCAGTTGTCAGGAACCTCAACGCCAAATGGCTGATAGAACGGATGGTGTGTGTATGACGACAACGAGATATAGTTACTTGCCTTCAAGCCTAAGTCTGTGGCTAAAGATTGCGGAGTATATTTCTTTCCGTTGTATTCAAATTCGGCAGGCACTTCGCCCAAGTATGCATCAAGCACTGCGTTGAATCCTTTTTTCCATACAGGAGTCAATGTCCCGTTTTTGTTTTTTAGGATTGCATCTACATAACCTGCAAGAGCGCTCTCCATCTCACTGTGCATGTGTCTGTCGGTTCCGTAGCTTAGTCCCTTGTACGATTCTTCGGGAATCACTCCATATTCGTCAAGAGTTTCGATAACGTCGGCAAAAGAACCTCCTTGCGAGAAGTTTGCTTTCCCGTGCATGCGAACATATTTTTCGGCTTTGTCGGCATAGTTGCGACGAGCGATGTACATATCGGCCAGGTCATGTTCGCCTTTTCCCATTCTCAATAGTTCTGATTCGAGAAACGCAACGCCCGAGAAACTCCAGCAAGTACCGCTGCTCGCTTGATTCTTGATCGATGTTATCGGATTTTCCTTAACGACGGTAAATTGATAGCCTTGAGCATGTAGGCTCACTCCGGCTAAAATGGCAATAGATAATAAGAATAACTTTTTCATAATCGAATTTTAATATTTATTAATTTGTTTCAGATTCTTCTTCTTTCGATATTTCGGGGTAGGCGATGCGTGAATGATAGATACGCATCAGTTTGTCTATAAAGACGCTCTTTGCATCATCAATATCCCTAAACGTGATCGGAGCATTTTTGAACAACCCGTCGGCCACCTGTGCATCTATCAGCTTGTTGACAAGGCTTGTGATTGTTTCCTCTGTGTATTCTTTCAGACTGCGCGATGCGGCTTCTATCGTGTCAGCCATCATCAGCAGTGCCGTTTCTTTACTGAACGGGTTGGGACCCGGATAGGTGAATGGCGCGTCGTCGCATTTCTCGTCGGGATGTTCATTCACATACAGGTTGTAGAAATACTTTGCTTTTCCTTTTCCGTGATGGGTTTCTATGAAATTTATGATCTGCTGAGGCAGGTTGTTCTTTTTGGCTATCCTTACCCCTTCCGATACATGACCGATAATGATTTGTGCACTCTCTTTGCACGAAAGCCCGGCGTGAGGATTCATCCCCGGCGACTGATTTTCGGTGAAGAATGCCGGGTCGGTCATCTTGCCTATATCGTGATACAGTGCTCCTGTACGGGCAAGAGACGCATTTGCCCCTATCTTTATTGCAGCTGCCGAGACTAAGTTAGATACCTGCATCGAGTGCTGGAACGTACCGGGAGCTTCTTCCGACAACTGTTGCAGCAATGGGCGGTTGATATTCGACAGTTCTATCATGCTGACTTCGGAAATGAAACCGAATACTTTTTCGCATACATAGACCAAGAGGTAGCTGAATGTAACGAAAACGAAGTTGATGCAGAAGTTTAAGTATATTCTCCAGTTCAGCTGGCTGATGTCGCCCGTGGTGGCAAGAATCCAGCTGGTATAAGAGACAATGTAGGTGAGCAGGATAAGTATTCCGCAATAGACCAGTTGTGAGCGTTCTCTGAGGTCTCTCAGACTGAATATGCAGACGAAGCCTGTCAGCAGTTGAACAACTATAAACTCGTCGGGATCGGGAACTATCAATGCGCACAGCAATACCGTAATGATGTGCGTTGTCATCGCCGTGCGTGAGTCTACGAACGTTCTTATCAGTATCATTGGCAACGTAAATGGTATTACGTATATCAGACTGTATGCTTTGTAATTGACAAGGAATGCGGTGATGAGCACAAACGACAGTACGAGCGACAGGATGAAAATGACATTTTTCTTTCTGCCGTATTCTTTCCGTCTGAAGAACCAAAGGTATGTCATCAGCGAAAATACGATGACGCAAACGATTACTATTTGTCCGGCGATGAGCCATCTTGGGTTCATCGATGTGCCGCCTCTTTCATCCAATTCTTTGGTGTACGAGTTCAGTATGTCGAAGGTTCTCTTATTGACGATCTCTCCTCGGTCTATTATTTTTTCTCCGCTCTGTATCATTCCCTCGTAGAGGGTTATTTTGCTCAATTCGTCTTTCAGCAGGTTTTGTGTGGTGCGTTCGTCGTACTGTATGTTCTCTAAGAGATAATCGCTCAGGCTCAATCCTTTTATTCCTTCCGACTTGTAAGACGATCCGTTCTTGTTTTCAATTATTTGCTCGTATGCTTGCCGGGGAGTATAGAATGATGCCAGATTGCGAATGCTGTACATATTCGATTCTGTGTCTTTCAGCCTGAGTTGTTTCTTTTGCGATTCCTTGATGAGGTCGTAGTCTACTGCCGAGATGATGCCGGCTTTATATATCGACTCCAGTTGATTTTTTACATGGTTGATGTTTTGTATATCCATGCCCACTGCCTGAGCGTCTGACACAAACTGAGAAATAGAACTGCGTGAGACGGTTTCGTCGTACAGATAGTAGAAAATGAAATTCTTCTGGATGCTATCTCTCTGATTTTGTACGTCCTGGTCTTCTTTCTGGATGTGGAAATCGAAGGATGTAATCAGTTGTCCATATTGCCAAGGCTTGTCTAAGGAATAGACGTAATGACTTTTACCCTCTCTCGGAAAGAAATAGATAAGAAGGGCAGCCACTATAACAAAAAGTACGGGTGTGGGAATTTTAAATTTCCGTATATTCATCTTCCGTTTTTTTTAATAACTAAAGAATAATATACAAAGATAATTTTTTTCTTAATGTAGACAGCCTAAGGACGTCTTATATTACGATTTAGCTAAGACTGATTGTCTGCATCACTTTTTTTACCACGCCGGTGCGCGATGATACATAGTTTCCGGCTTGCAATCCGGCAGACTTGAGAGTGTCTTCGTATTGGAGAAATTCGTCCATCAGCGAACGGAACGCAGACGGGTCGGATACCGAATATCCGCCACCATTTTCGACAAGGTCTCCTGCCTCTAAAAATTTCTTGAAATTGGGACCGAATATTACCGGCACGTTGTATACAGCCGCTTCGATAATGTTGTGTATGCCAACACCGAAGCCACCTCCCACGTAGGCGATCTGCCCATAGCGGTAGATGGAAGATAGCAGCCCGAACGAATCAATAATGAGGCAATCGTAATCGCATACGTTTTCTATTATTGCTTGTGAGTAGCGGATGTGCGGACGACGCAGGTTTCCTTCTATATATTTCAGATGTGCTTCGTCTATTTCGTGTGGGGCGATTATCAGTTTCAGGTCGGTAGCCATGTTGAAGTATGGGAAAACAACGTCCTCGTCTTTGGGCCACGAACTGCCCATGACCAAGATGCGTTCTCCTTCGCTCGCAGCTTTGTTGGCAAAGGCTTCGACTAAGGGTAGGGGCTTCGATTGGTTCTTGATGTCTACAACCCTGTCGAACCGTGTGTCGCCGCAAATGATTGATTGGCTTACTCCTATGCTTGTCAGCAGGTCTTGAGATCGTTGATCCTGAACGCAAATGTTTTTATACAACTTCAATATCCGGCGCATCCTTTTGCCATACCATCTGAAGAACATCTGATCGGGACGGAATATAGCCGAAACCATGTAAGACGGAATATCTCTTTTGTACAACTGATTGATGAAGTTGTACCAGAATTCATATTTTATGAATATCGCCATTGTGGGCTGCACCAGTTTCAAAAATCGCTTTACGTTTCTCTTTTTGTCGAAGGGCAGGTAGCAGATAATGTCTGCCAACGGGTATTCTTTCCTTACTTCGTATCCCGATGGGGAAAAGAAGGTCAATAAGATTTTATATTCGGGGTAGCGTCGTTTTATGTCTTCTATTATTGGTCTGCCTTGTTCAAACTCGCCCAACGAAGCTGCGTGAAACCAAATGTATTTGGCGTCTTTGTCAACCTTCTCTTTCAGCGTTTTGTATGTCTGTTTGTGCCCGACGATCATCTTGCGCGCCTTACGGTTGAAGGGCGAAACGATGCGCACGGCTAAGGCGTATAAGAATATACCAATATTATATAAAAACATATCCCTTAGTTATTTTATTTCTTTTATGGCTTTCCCGAGACGACTGATGGTCTCTTCTCGTCCTATCGTAGCTGTGATGTCGAACATGTGAGGCCCTTTCGATTCTCCCACGACAGCCAGTCGGAAAGCATTCATTATATTGCCGAGATGGTAGCCTTTATCTTCAATCCACGCTTTCACTATCTGCTCTTGGTTAGGAGCCGAAAAGTCGTCGATGGCGGTCAGTACGTCGATGAGCTCGGTCAGTTGTGCCGGAGAATCTTCCTTCCAACGTTTTTTCGCTGTTTTTTCGTCGTATGTTGCCGGCGCCTGAAAGAAGAAAAAGGACTGATCCCATAATTCTTTCACGAAAGATACGCGTTCTTTTACCAACGACACCACGTTCTCTACATATTCTGTTGTCGGATGCAGACCTTTCGCTTCGAGGTAAGGCATAAACATCGCCGCAATATCATTGTTGGGTTTTAGTTGCACATATTGATGGTTGAACCACTTCCCTTTTTCGTAGTCGAATTTGGCTCCGCTCTTGCTGCATTTCTCTAACGAGAACAAGGCTACGAGATCTTCCATCTGCATTATTTCTTGGTCGTTGCCCGGATTCCATCCCAAAAGGGCAAGGAAATTGACTACGGCTTCGGGGAGGTATCCGCTTTCGCGGTATCCCGATGATATGTCTCCTGTTTTCGGGTCTTTCCACTCCAACGGGAAAACGGGAAAGCCAAGACGGTCTCCGTCTCTTTTGCTCAGTTTGCCGTTTCCTTCGGGCTTGAGCAGTAATGGCAAGTGTGCAAATCGAGGCATGGTTTCTTCCCACCCGAATGCTCTGTACAGCAATACGTGCAGTGGGGCAGAGGGTAGCCACTCTTCGCCTCTGATGACGTGCGTAACCTCCATCAGGTGGTCGTCGACGATATTGGCAAGATGGTAAGTGGGCAGGTTGTCAGCCGATTTGTACAGCACTTTGTCGTCAAGCACCGACGAGTTTATTGTTACTTCGCCACGAATCACGTCGTCTACAACAACGTCTTCGTTTGGCTCTATCTTGAACCGTACAACATACTTCTCTCCGTTTGCTATCAGCTCGTCAACCTCAGCTTGAGGAAGGGTCAGCGAGTTGCGCATCTGCATGCGTGTAGAAGCATCGTACTGAAAATTTGCTGTCTGATTGCGTTTTTCTTCCAGCTCTTGTGGTGTGTCGAATGCAATGTATGCTTTCTCCTTGTTGAGCAGAATATCGACATATTTCTTGTAGATTTCTTTTCTGTCCGACTGGCGGTATGGACCATAGTTGCCACCGATGTGCACTCCTTCGTCGAACTGCAATCCGAGCCACTCTAAGGCTTCTACTATATATTCTTCCGCGCCGGGAACAAAGCGTTGCGAATCGGTATCTTCTATTCGCAGAATGAAATCTCCTCCATGCTTTTTGGCAAAGAGATAATTGTATAGGGCTGTTCGCACACCACCGATATGTAGTGGTCCTGTGGGACTTGGAGCAAAACGAACTCTGACTTTATTAGACATATGCAAACTGTATTTTTAAGAAAAACGGCTACAAAAATATGTAAAATTTCTCAAACAATCAGCCTTATATCCAAAAAGTTAGCTAAATATCAGTCCCTTAGATAGAAAGAACTGGAGATGAAAGCTTTCGGGCAGATTGTTTATGTGTGAAGGGATGAAGCTTTGTGTTAAGCCTCATCACCAAATTCCATCAGGTATGTGCGTATAAAATCGTCGATGTCTCCATCCATCACTGCCTGCACATTCGAGGTCTGATAGTTGGTTCGATGATCTTTGACTCGTCTGTCGTCAAATACATAACTTCTGATTTGCGAGCCCCATTCTATTTTTTTCTTACCTGCTTCGATCTGCGAAACGGCACGTCTGCGGCGTTCGAGTTCGAGTTCGTATAGTTGCGATTTCAGCAAGCGTATAGCGTTGTCTTTGTTTCCGAATTGTGAACGGCTTTCGGTATTTTCTATCACAATCTCTTTTGTTTCGCCGGTGTCGGGGTCTTTGTAGTTGTAGTGTAGGCGTACTCCGGTTTCCACTTTATTTACATTCTGACCTCCCGCACCACTCGAGCGGAATGTGTCCCATGTGATGTCGCCCGGATTGACGTCTATCTCGATGGTGTCGTCAACGAGCGGCACAACGAATATGGACGAGAACGATGTCATGCGTTTCCCTTGGGCATTGTATGGCGATACGCGCACGAGGCGGTGTACACCATTCTCCGACTTGAGGTATCCGTATGCAAATTCGCCTTCGACTTGCAGTGTGGCGGTTTTTATTCCGGCTTCGTCTCCGTCTTGCAGGTTGACTATCGTGGTTTTATATCCTTTGGCTTCGCACCAGTGCTCATACATGCGCAGCAGCATCGATGCCCAGTCTTGTGCTTCAGTACCTCCCGCGCCGCTGTTTATTTTCAATACGGCACCCAGCTTGTCCTCTTCGCGGCGCAGCATGTTGCGCAACTCGAGTGCTTCGAGCGCCTCGATGGCTTTGGCGTAGGCTTCGTCCACTTCTTCTTCCGAAGTGATGCCTTCTTTCAAGAAATCGAAAGCTAATTGCAATTCGTCGGCAATGGCTTTCATGTCGTTGTATCCGTTTATCCAGCCTTTCAGCTCGCGGATAATTTTCATCTGAGCTTCGGCGGCTTTGGCGTCGTTCCAAAAGTCAGGATTCTGTGTTCTTAGTTCTTCTTCTTCGAGTTGTACCTTTTTCGCATCTACGTCAAAGATACCCCCTCAGCGCGGACTCGCGCTCCAACACTTCTTTGAGTTGGTCTGCAGTAATCATAATTGATTCTTATTTTGTTAATTATTTTTTTTTCCTTGAAACGAGGAGCAAAGATAGATAAAACGGATGAATGGGAGAAATCAATTTCCCATTCGTTTTATTATGCTGTATGCCTCCACAATACCCATCTCTCCGGCTTTGCGCATGTCGTCGAGCGCACGCTCCGAATCTTTTATGTAGAATCGTGCCAGCCCCCGATTGAAATAGGCTTGCGCAAACGAGGGGTCGCGTCGTATAGCTTCGTTGTAGTCGAGGATTGCCGCCCGATAATCTTTTTGTGTGAATCGTATTTCGGCTCGGTTGTAATATGCGTACACAAAATCGGGTGCCAGTTCGATGGCTTTTGCATAATTCTTGAGAACGATATCTACTATATCCAATGTTGCGTCTTTGCTGTCGGTTGCGCTTGCTTTGTCTTTCTTCTCTAAGGATTTGGCTGCCTCGTTGAATTTGCGTTCTATCGTGCTCGCGTTTTCCGGCGAAGAATAGTTGGAGGCTTCCATCTGCTTGGTGTACACGACTGCTAACTCGAAATATGGCAATGCAAAATTAGGGTCGATGCGGATTGCTGTATTCAGATCGTTGATGGCACTTGTAAAATCCTGTACTAGCATATAGTCCAGTCCCCGTGCAAAATAGAGAGGGCTGTTTTGTTGTTTGCCGGCTATTTCGCCCGATATTTCGCTTATCGATAAGAAGTGATCGTCGATCTGCAACTGGGTGAGGGCGGCCTCGCTGTTTGTTATTTTTATTTTCCGACGCAAGAGGCGTTGGTTGTTTATGTTTTCTACGATAGGCGAGAAGAATACAAATCCTTTGACTTCGTTTTGTTCTTCATAGTAGGAGAGGACAAAGCGATTGAGAGGTTTTATCTCTATCATTTTGTTCTGAATCTTTCCTCTGTTACGGCTTGTGTATTTGTTCTGCTCTGTATCTTTATTGTCAGCGACCATCAGACGGTCAAAGTTCTCGATGTTTTTATCCGATTCTTTGCGGGTCTTAGGTTCTTTGCCTTCTTTTTCTTCCTTCTCTTTGTGCTGGTCGAAGTTTGCCGAAAATTCACGGTCTTTTTCTTTACCCAATTTGTAGTCGGCGTCAGCACCTGTTGCGTCATTTTTCTGGCGTTTCACTTCGGCACGGGTGTAGTATCCGTACGAGAAATCGGGGTGTGCGTCGAGTACAATGCCCAAGTCGGCGATGGCGCCGTCAAAGTCTTTTGTTTCTTTTTTGTCGAGTGCCCGGTTGTAGTATGCCATGTAGTTATCAGGCTCTTGTTGAATGACGATGTCGAAGTCTTCGATAGACCGGTTGTAGTCTCCTACTTGCGAGCGGAGTATCCCCCGATTGAAGCGGGCTACGATATTGTATTCGTCGAATGAGATAGCCTTGTCGTAGTCGTCCATTGCTCCACGCAGGTCGTTCTTTACATAGCGGGCAAGTCCCCGATTGATGAAGTTGCCGGTTTGCAGTGGGTCTAAGGTGATGGCTTCGTCGAAGTCGGCTATGGCTTTGTCAAATTCTTCTTGACTGTAATACAGTATTCCCCGCATGGAATATGCTTGCGCGAAATATTTGTCGTTCTCGATAGCCTGTCCGAAGTTTTCGAGGGCTTTCACTGTGTCTCCTTTGTTTGTATACATCGACCCTCTCACGAGAAAGGCTTCGGTGTAGTTGGGATTTGTTTCTACCAGTTTATTCAGTATTTCTTCGGCTTGTTCGTAATCTTTGGTTTCGATGCTCGATATTCCGATATTGATGAGTATGAATTTATCGTTTGGCGATGTTTCGAGCGATTTTTTATAGTCTACTATTGCCTCTTCATATTTTCCTACATTCTGTCGGGCATCGCCTCTGAGTTGGTATACTCGCGATAGGAAGGGGTTTCTCTCCAATGCCAAAGAGCAATCTTCCTCAGCTCCCTGATAGTCGTCTAAGTAGAATTTGGCTATGGCGCGAAAGAAATACGGCTCAGCCATGTACGGCTTAGATTGTATGACCTGGTTGAAGTATTGGATAGACAATACGTAGTCCTCGAAATAGAGGGCGTTGCGTCCGATATTCATCACCCTGTCGGTGTTAATCTGACCAAAACAACAAAGCTTGCACAGCAGCAACAATAGTACTGTTAATATTTTTTTCACTGTCTACGATAATTGATTTCTTGGCAAATATATCAATTCTGCCCTAAGGGGCAAAAAGGGGACATAGCTTGTCCCCCTTTTTATGCTTTTTTAGTTTTCGAAATAGTCGTCGTGATAGTACGAACTCTTCTTCTTGAGATAGTAGGTACGATTGCCATAGTATCTCGATGTTCCGTAGTATCCTTCGCGTCCTTTCACGTCGTTGAATACGAGTGCGACATTGTTCATGTCGTTTCTTGCTTGTTCTACGACACTTTTGAAGAAGGCTTTGTTTGTCTTGGCTCTTCTGACCACAAACAATGGCACGTCTATCATCTGAGAAAGTATGTATGCATCGGAGACTAAACCTACGGGGCTACAGTCGGCGATCACATAGTCGTATCTTTCTTTCAATATATCGAGTAACTCTTTCGTTTTTGCCGATTTTATCAATTCACTCGGATTGGGCGGAAGTGTTCCTGCCGGAATGATGTCGAATCCGAATTCTGTATCTGTGAGTATCGCCTCCTCAAGGGTTATTTGTCCGATGAGATAATTGGATACGCCCTTGAATGTTTCCATATTAAGGGTTTTGGATACCGATGGTCTGCGGAGGTCTAAGTCGACGATAATGACTTTTTTGCCGGTGAGTTGGTATACTGATGCCAGATTGGTTGCGATAAATGTTTTTCCGTCTCCCGGTTCGGCTGATGTAACCATTACTGATATCTTGCTTTCGCGCTGTGCCATGTATTCTATCCTTACACGCATGTTTCGGAACGATTCGGCAAAACTCGATTTGGGGTAATGCTTGACGAGCACGACTCCGGCTTTGAGCTTTTTCGCAATGTTTTCGATTGTTCCTATCACAGGTAATCCTGATATTTTCTCGCATTCTTCTTTTGTGGACACAGTGTTGTTCAGGAATTCTTCTTTGACAACGATAAATGCTAACGGAACGAAAAGCCCCAGCATGAGATAAAACATTTTGCGTTTGTTCTTCTCGTCGTGGTTGTATCCTTGGTTCTCTATCTGAGGGAGTTCAAATATTCTGTTATCAGAGATGTTTGAGTTTTTTTGCATGATCGCTTCTTCGCGCCTGCGTCTCAAGAACTCATCGTATACTTCGTTTATCCGGGCTATGCGTTCAAGGTTCAGATATTCTCTTTCGATAGGCGGAAGTTCTCTTATCTCAATGTTTAATGTGGAGTATTTCTCGTCTAAGGTTTCTCGTTCTTCTTCGGCTTTTATCAACAGCAGGTTCAGTTCTTTGAGTATCGACGATTGCAAAGTGGTGAGACGATCAATGGTCTTTTCATACAGCATGTTTTTAGGAGCCATATTTTGGGAACGTTGTATGATCTGATTGTATTCGGTAATGTCTCGCTGCAATGTTGCTGATTGTATTTCGAATATTTCGGGGCTGATGAGTTCTTCTCCTTCTGTTATGGATTGAGATATCTTGTCGGAAAATGCTAATAGAGCTTTCACTTTGATGGTGAGGTCATCTTGCAGTAATTCTACTTCTTTTATTTTCAAACGAAGATCTGGGGAGTTAACTTCATAGATATTATGCTCTATCTGAAAGGATTGTAGCCTGTCTCTTGCTTGTTCTAACGAGTCTTTTACCATCACCGACTGCTTGTCGATGAACTGGACGGTTTGTGTTGCCTGCTCATTTTTCAATGTAAGGTTGTATTCTTGGAATGCATTCAGCAGGGCGAGCATGTATTCTATGTCTTTACCCGGATCGCTGGTGTTCATTGTTACATCCAGCATGGTTCCTTCGGGGTGACGGAGGGCGCAGTTTGCTTTCCCTACGTATCTGCCTATTAGTTCGTTTTTAGACAAGAAGCGGAAGCTTAAAGGTGCGAAGTGAGATGTGTGGTAGTCGGTTCTTTTCAATTTGATAGAGAAACGTTTATCTACGATTATTTTACCATATTCGGCTACGATAGCGTATCCGGGGGTGCTTTCTGTTTCATCATAGTAGATACGGCATTGAGTTTCGCTAATATATGCTATGTTGAATATGTGGCGGTAGGCATCATCTTTCAGCTCTAATATTTCTATCTCGACAGGCGTGTCGGTATAACGGCTTACGGTCTTGTATGGTGTTTGTACAAAGTAGTCAACATACATTTTTTCAGGAAATGTAGCGTTGTTGATTGCATTTTTCGTCATCTGTTGATGTCTCAACAGTAGCTGTTGGTTTGTCGTATTGCGAAGCAACGAGCCTAAGGGCACTGCGCCCGATACGGGGCTAACTTGTCCATTTTCTTCGAGAATGAGAGTGGCTTTGATTTGTGCTGCCGAAACCCATGATCTGTTTTTCAGGTCGGCTATGTACCAACAGAAAACGACAGAAATAAGGAATAGATACCAATATTTGAGCAGGCGATAAAACCACAAAAGGAAATCGAATGAGAATCCGGTTTTATTTTTTACTTCATCAAAATAGGGGTCTTCAATCTTATGAAGCGATGGTATGTTTTTATTTGATCTCATATCTTGTTTTCAAGTTCGATAATAGTGTGTGTATGTTTAAAATTTATATGTTGCGGCAAACAGCAGGAATGTGAGTGATGCCGTAGCTGTTGCAAAAAATCCGGTAAGAGACGTAACATTGAAGAAGTTCTTTTTGCTTGTCGGCAAATATATCATATCGTTGGGTTGTATATAGAAAAATTCGGATTGAATAACATCCTGTGTGCGCAGATCGAATACTCTTTCTACGCTATGACCTTCGAGGTCGGTGCGCAGCAGGCGAACGCTTGTCAGATCCAGTCGTTCGTCGGTTCTTCCCACTATCGATAGTGCCTGATATATATTCATGTTTTCTTTGTATATTTCGAAGGATCCTTTCTGCCCGTCCGACAAGACGTAGAATGTATTGTTTTCGAGATCTATTTTTACCTGTGCATCGGAAATCGCTTCCCGTATGTTTTTGAGTATGGTGTCTTCGGCTTCCTGTATTGTGAGCCCGGCAACATGTATCTCGCCAAACATGGGTACGTTTATCGCTCCGTTTTCGTGTATGGCGAAGATGCGCGTATTAGTGATGTCGCCGCCGATGATTCCTTTATATACTGCCGTGAAATCTCTGTTTTGTGAATAGATGGCACACGACAGATAATCGTTCGGTTTCAGGCGATACTCTTCGTAGGGTTGCATTGGGTAGTTGATGTTCAGATTTTGCAGAAGGTTTGTTTCTGCCGGAGATATGCACGAGCTGAGCAAGGCTCCGCTGCAAATGCATATGGCTATAAGGATGTGTTTTATCTGTTTCATATCAAAAAAGTCTAACTAAGAATGTAACGAGACCGGCAAAGCCCGTAACGAGGGCAAAGACTCCTGTAAAAGAGGTTGCTGCTCCAAAAAACTGGCGATTCATTTTCGGCACATATATGAGATCGTTGGGCTGTATATAGTAGAATTCGGAGTCGATAATGTCTATCGTTCTTATGTCGAATGTTTTCAGTACCGATCCGTCTTTCGTTTGTCTGAGGATGCTGACCTGACTTTTGTTTCCGATGTTTGATATCGATCCCGAGATTGCGAGAGCTTCGTAGATCGTCAATCGGTTTTTCGGCATTATCACTCTGCTTGCTCCCATCTCTCCTAACAGACTGAAATAGCGGTTTGCTAAATATACATTGACGATGGTTCCGGCAGAGTTTGATCCTACTTGCCCCATCTTGGTTGTCAGCAGTTGTCCGATCTCTTGCACGGTCATGTCCTGCACGTACAGCTTGCCTATGTATGGGAAGTTGATAGTGCCATCGGCATATACATTTATTGTTTTCTTGTCTGACGATCCTGATACTCCGGCGTCCATTGTTTCTTCTATCGGGGCAAATATACCGAACAGTTCGGATATTTCTTCGTCGACAGTAAATACTGATACGGATAGTTTGTCTCCCGGAATCACGCGGTATGGTTCTTGTACAATTTTTTCGTATCCGGTGGGGATGTCTTGCATGTAGTTTGTGTCTCGTGTAGTGATGCACGAACTGAAAGCCAGTGTTATCAGCATCAGGGATACGAATATGTTTAAAATATTTCTCATAAAAAGCTTTCTGGTTTATTTTTTCACAGCCCTCACTTTATAATGACAATTTGTACGACCTTTTATCAGGTTGCTCAGTTTACTTTTTATCAATTGTTTGCGTATAGGTGTGATTTTGTCTACAAAGAGTATTCCTTCGATGTGATCGTATTCGTGTTGGATGCATCGGGCAAAGAAGTCTGTGTATTCTTCTTCGTGCGGCACGAAATTCTCGTCCATGTATTGTATGCGGATCGAGCTGTTGCGTTCTACGCTTTCCGATATTCCCGGTATGCTGAGGCATCCTTCGTTCATCTTCACTTCGTTGCCAAATTCTTCGACAATCTTGGCGTTGATGAATACTTTTCTGAATCCTGCATACTTAGGTTCGTCTTCGGCTAATGGTTCGAGGTCTATGACGAACAGGCGAACGGGCAACCCGATCTGTGGAGCTGCCAGCCCTATTCCTTCAGCATTATACATGGTCTCGAACATGTTCTCGATCAGTTGCTTCAGGTCGGGATATTCGGGTGCGATCTCTTTTGTCTCTTCCCTCAAAACCGGATGTCCGTATATATATATTGGTAAAATCATGTTGTACTTTATAGTATAAACAAAAAAATGTCAAATTAGGTTCTGCATGCGACGGCTTTCCATATAGTCCTGCAAAATAATAGTTGCGCTTATTTTGTCCACAAGTGCTTTGTTTTGCCTGTCTTTTTTCTTCAGTCCGCCGGCAAGCATGGCTTGGTGGGCGAGGCGTGAAGTAAAGCGTTCGTCATAATATTCGATCTCCATATGGGGGTATGTCGCTTTTAGTTTTTTGACAAAAACAGTAACATATTTCATGTTTTCCGACATGTCATTATTCATCTGTTTGGGCAGTCCTACAATAACACGATCAACCGGTTCTTTCTCGAAGTACGTCTTCAAATAGTCGAAAAGTGTGTGTGTAGGCACTGTGTCAAGTCCTGATGCTATGAGTTTTAGCGTATCGGATACAGCCAATCCTGTCCGTTTTGTTCCATAGTCGATAGCTAAAAGTCTTCCCATACTTATAAAAAACGCAACAAAATTACGAAATTAAATAACAATAACACCTAAAGATACGAATATCAAACGTAAAACTACGAAAAAAGGTGTTTCCCGGTAGTCTTTTTTCGGATATTTTTCTTTGAAGAGGCATTTCACCCAAAGGTAGTGTCGGATATTTCATGCTTAAATGTTTGTGTATATGCAGATACACAGTGTTTTAGTTTTGTTTGTGTTGTTGTGTTAATATAAATAATAGAAAAGCAGTTGCGTGTTCAGTCTCCGAATTTTTTTTATTCTTTCAGATATTCAAAGCTTCTGCGTTTCAGTTCAAAATCTTTACCCAAATATTTTTCACGGACAACCTCGTTCGATGCTAATTGCTCTGCCGTGCCTTGGTATAGCACTTTCCCTTCGAAAAGGAGGTATGCGCGGTCGGTGATGCTCAGCGTTTCGTCCACATTGTGGTCGGTGATGAGGATGCCGATATTTTTATATTTCAGTTTGGCTACAATCTCTTGAATGTCTTGTACGGCAATGGGGTCGACACCGGCAAAGGGTTCGTCGAGCATGATGAATTTGGGGTCGATGGCGAGGCATCGTGCTATCTCTGCTCTACGGCGTTCGCCTCCCGACAGGCGGTCTCCGATATTTTTGCGCACCTTGTGCAGCCCAAATTCGCTGATAAGGCTTTCGAGTTTGTCTTTCTGATATTCTTTCGATGTATTGGTCATTTCCAATATCGAACGGATATTGTCCTCTACTGTCATTTTTCTGAATATAGAGGCTTCTTGAGCCAGATATCCGATTCCGTTCTGGGCACGTTTGTAGACCGGATATTTTGTTATCTCCTGATCGCCGAGAAAGATTTTCCCTTCGTTGGGCACAACAAGACCTACGGTCATGTAGAATGTAGTAGTTTTGCCCGCCCCGTTAGGACCGAGCAAACCCACTATTTCGCCTTGTTTTACTTCTATCGAGACTTGATTGACAACCGTTCGCGACCGATATTTTTTTACAAGATTCTCGGTGCGAAGGATTATCTTCTCGCTTGTATTTGTTTCTTTCTCTTGACTCATCTTGATGAATAAACTTCTGCTATTGCGAGCTGCGATCGGGTAACTATCAGTCTAAAACTGTATTCCAACCGTGAGTGTCGGGCTCGTCTCCGAGCTGTATACCTCTCAGTTTTTCGTATAATTTGGTGCTCCAAGGTCCTGCCTTGCCGTCTTTGGATATGATGTACGATTTGTTCTCGTCCAAGTCATCGACTCTTAGTATCGGGCTGATAACGGCGGCTGTGCCTACTTGTCCAGCTTCTTCGAGTGTTGCAAGTTCTTCTTCGGGCACTTGTCTGCGCTCGACCTTCATTCCCATGTCTTCTGCCAATTGCATCAAGCTCTTGTTGGTGATTGATGGCAATATAGATGTCGATTGGGGGGTGATGTATGTGTTGTCCTTTATTCCGAAGAAATTTGCGGGACCGCACTCGTCGATATATTTTTTTTCTTTAGCGTCGAGATACAAAACTGCCGAATAGCCTTTCTTGTGGGCTACCTCTCCTGCTACGAGGCTGGCGGCGTAGTTGCCTCCTACCTTGAATGTTCCTGTTCCTAATGGTGCGGCACGGTCGTATCCGCGAAGGATGACTACCGGTGTCGGCTTAAAGCCTTCTTTGAAGTACGGCCCTACGGGTGTTACAAACACGAGGAAGGTGTATTCGTTGGCCGGTTTTACGCCTACCTGTGCACCTGTGCCGATGAGCAGTGGGCGGATGTATAATGCTGCTCCTGTGCCGTATGGCGGGATGAAGCGTTCGTTTAGTTTAACGGCTTTGATCACTGTTTCTTCGAAGATGTCGAGAGGCAACACTTCCATCATGATCCCACGGCTGGTATCTTGCAGGCGAAGGGCATTTTCTTTTAGTCTGAAAATGCGGATTTTTCCGTCTTTGCCCCTGAAGGCTTTTAGTCCTTCAAAAGCTTCCTGCCCGTAATGGAGACATGTTGAAGCCATGTGCATCGTAATTTCTTCAGATGTGGTTTCTTGTGGTTTGCTCCATGCCCCATCTTTAAAGTAGCTTCTTACATTGTAATCTGTTTTCATGTATCCGAAAGACAGATTACTCCAATCGATTGTTTCCATTATGACAATTTATTTTCTTTTAAAAATAGTAAAACTTAAAAACGTTCTCTTTGCATAGTTTCTTATAGAAGTATGCAAATATAGCCTTTCCGAAGCAAAACTTTTTGTTTTCGGTGTTTTTTTTTATTATTCGGCAAGTTTGTCTGTAAACAAGACTCCTTTGAGGTGGTCGAATTCGTGTTGAAAAACGATTCCCGTGAAGTCGTCGCTGCGAGAATGTCCTGACAGTGTTTCCTTTATCAGGTTTCCCTCACGGTCATAGTATTCTACTTCTATCCATGCATATCGCATCGAACTTCCCGACTTGTCGGGGATGGATAAGCATCCGTCTCCTTCGAATACGATGTGCTCGTCGGGATGATTCGTTATCTTAGGGTTGATGGCTACTTGTATGGGCATGCCCGGCTCGTCGAGCCGTAAGAACAGAAACAGATTGCGGGCAACGCCTACCTGTATTGCGGCAATGCCTACTCCGTTGGCTTTATGCAAGGTCGCGGTCAGACGGTCGATCAGTTTTTGCAGATCTTTGTCGTTCTTGATGTCGGTGGTGTCTACATCTTCCGATGTCTTTCTAAGGAATAGCGAATCTTCCTGATTTGCAATCAACAGCACGCGCATCGGCGTATTGTTGTCTCCGCTATCGATAATTGCCTTTTCTTCTTTTGTCATACTCATATTGATAGTGCATCCTGCTACGGCTACGACAGCAAAACATAGCAGAATGATTGTTGTATATTTTGTCATACCTCTTTGATGTTGTATTAGATATGAAGCGAGGGGCAAAGGTAAAAAATGATTTTGAGTAAATGATAATGCTTTGCCGAAAATCTTACTCGCCTTTGATGTCCGATTTCATCAGGAATACATTGTACGGTTTCCATATCGACATGAGGAAGTATAGGCTGTCGCCATCTGCCGACGATGGATGTATGTACGAGCCATATAGTTGAGGGTAATCTTCTCCTGTTGCCACCGCTTGAGGCTCGCTCCATGTGCCGGTTATGTCTTCGGCATAGCGAATGCTGATGTTGTAACGGCTTTCGCAGAAGTAGGCGATAACCCATTTCTGGGTTTTGGTGTGGTAGATGAATGACAGTTCGCCTGTCGTGTCTTCAAACAGATTTGTAGCTTTCGTTTCGTCGCCTTTCATCCATTTGTTTTCGTCCTTGTTCCAGTATTCATATTCCGACAGGTTCTCTATGTCCTTTTCGGCAAATCGGGCAAGGCGCGGGTTCGATTGGCGTCCGGTCTCTGTGCCTATCATGTACACATATCCGTCTTTCTTGTAATATCCTACCTGACCGAAATTGCTGTCGGCTCCCCAGCTCATGTTTTCGCATTTCTCCCAATTGCGTCCGTTGTCGGCCGAGCGAAACATGCCCGAGTAGTTAGTTTCCCATCCCACCCATTTCTTGATATTCATATAATGTATATATTCTTTGCCGTTGGCTGATATGGCTCCTGTGGGGATGGATGTCCAGTCGCCGTTGCCCGACACGTCCTTTGCTCCGTATATGATTTCACGAGCCGATGTGCCTGTGGAGTCGGCAGGGTCGGCAGCCATGCCCGAGAATGTGAATCCGTCGGCAGGGTTTTTGTCGTCGGAGAACAGGAGTACATTGCAACGCCAGTCTACGCCTGTCGGTCCGTCTGCTCCGAAGTGGTCGCGCCCATATGTGTCGCCGAAGAGAACTCCATATTCGCCATTGCTCATTTGCCAGATGATGCCGAGATCGGTGCCGCCTATGTTGTAGTCTTTAGTGGTGTTGTTGGAGTTGGGAATCGCTTTGTCTTCTTTCATGTCGCCTGTGTCGCCCGTGATTCGGGCTACGGGTTCCGCTTTGGCGAATGTCAGAGTCTTGGGTGCAGGGTTGCATCCTGATAATAATATGGTAGCGAGTGTGAGAATGAAAAGTTTTTGTTTCATAACTGTGGAATTTGTCCTGTTTAATAATCTATTTGAAAAAGGGTTGCAAGATATTAAAAAAGGGCTGTATTTGAAAATCGGGTTGGCGAAGTGTAATAAAAAACTGTTTTGTATGTGTTTATCAAAATGCTTCCTTACTTTTATGTTTTCGAATGTGAAATATTCTAAATGTGAAGAAATATGTATTATTATACCTTGCAAATAAATGTACCCCCCTCGAAACAAAAGAAGGTAAGTTCTATTTTAGGATTAAAATCGGAGCTTGTAGATTTTTATTCTGATACTCTCTATGTGAAAGTAGAAAAGGAAGATCATGAGCCATTTCTGTTTGTTGATTACTTCCTCTCTTTGTTAGAAGGGAAATATGAGGATTTGCAGAAGATAGGGGTGGAAAGAGAAAATATTTCGATTTGGAAGGAGTACGCGTATGATAGTCAATGTAATATGGAGTTTTTTCCGGAAGCGACATACAGGTTGGGAAAAGAGGGGATTACCCTCTGTGTTACATGTTGGGATATTCATGATTACGATAAAGACTATGATGAAAATGGTAATGTAATAAACGATTTCTAAGTAAATACCGATTTATGAAAAATGTATATTTATTCTTGCTTTTAGTGTTAACCCTTGCCTCTTGCGGGGAACGGGAAGTTACGTATTCCAATCCGCTTGGTGTAGCCTTTGGCGATCCGTTTATCCTTCATGCCTCAGACGGCAAGTTCTATATGTACGGCACATCGGGCGAGGCGGGCTTTCGGGCTTACTCGTCGGGCGATATGGTGGAGTGGACTGATGAAGGGCTGGTGTATCAAGGTGCGACAGCCGAGTCGTGGACAGTCGATTGCTTTTGGGCGCCTGAGGTGTATGAGCGCAACGAGAAGTATTATATATTCTTCAGTGCCAATTGGAAAGAGAATCCGACCAATGAGGGAGAGAATTTCCGCATCGGGGTTGCCGTTTCCGATTCGCCGACAGGCCCTTTCGTGGAGATGCACGACCGCCCTGTTTTCGATCCCGGTTATCCGATCATCGACGCTAATCTGTATTTCGATGACGTGAACGATAAGGTGTATATGTATTATTCTCGCTGTTGTTACAAAAATCCTGTGGAGAGCGAAATAGCCGACATGGCTCGCGAGAAGGGTTGGTTTGACGAGGTAGAAGAAAGCTGGATTTACGGCGTGGAGATAAAGCCCGACTTCTCGGGAGTGATTGGCGAGCCTGTGTTGCTGCTCCGTCCGCCGGTGCAATTGTCCGATACGCAGGCAGAGTGGGAGAGTCGTTCGGTAACTTCGCGTGAGGTGAATCGCCGATGGACCGAGGGGTCGTATCTGATAAAGAAGAATGACACCTATTATATGATGTATTCGGCAAACTATTTTGGCGGACAGTATTATGCTGTCGGTTATGCGACTTCCAAGAATCCGTTAGGTCCGTTCGTGAAAGCGGCAAATAATCCTGTTTTGCAAAAGAATACCGAGCAAGGCGGCGACGTAACGGGAACGGGGCACAATATGGTGCTCGAATTGCCCGGCGGAGAATTGTACTGTGTCTATCATGCACGAACAAACAAGACGGGAGACGAAAGGGTGGTCTTTGTAGATAAAATGGAGATTAAAGAAGATGGCGAGCTGGTGGTGCACGGTCCGACTACCGATCAGCAGATCATCCGCTTGCGATGGCTTGTGGGGATGCTGAATTTCTAAAATGATATTGTCCTCTGCTGCATCAGTTTCTGTTGAATATGAAATTTAAACTACGATAAGATGAAAGCATGTTTGATTATTATTCTCGTATTCTTCTTTTTTTCGACATCGGGGCACACTCAGAGTCTGGAAAAAGAGTTGCAGAACGCTTATGAGCAGAACTCGCAGGAGTTGTATGGCAAGTTCCTTGAAAAGTGGAGTGAGAAATCGAAGCCATTGAAGGATCGAGAGAGTCTGACCCAGACCGAAAGGGACGTGTATGAGATATTTGAAGATTTCTATACTCCGTTTGATGTTGGACGCCTTTCTCGGTGGTTTGCAATCGAAAAAAGTGCCGACATGGATGACCCTTCTCCCGAAAGTGGGTACATAGTTGTGCAAAATACAATTGAAGTTGTTTGTTTGGGAAAAGAGAAATTCGTCCTGCCGGGAATGCCTACTGTCGATGCTGATGGCTTCATGTCTCCGGGCTCGGATCCGGATCCGGATGAAGATATTCCGGAGGTTATCTTGTCGGAGAGTCAGGTGCTTGATTTTTCTCCCGATCTTAAGTTTAAGACGTGCAAAGTATTGTATGCTACATCCGAATACGAGGAAGCGATATTCCGTTTCTTAGGCGATGATAGGATGGATGCCGAAGGGGAACCCCCTATGCATGTGAACCTTTTGGATGACGTTTTTGAACGATTAAAGTTCTTGAAAGAGGAGTTGTCGGTTGAGGTTATTGATGGTTTTTACGGCTGGCGTATCTTTAAGATTCCGCGGGTATCTTCGATTTCCTTCAATCGGGATAGAACAATGGCTGAGGTAAATTATTGGCTGGGTTCGAGAGGTGGCGGAGCCTTGTATGAGAAAAAGGATGGAAAATGGGTGTTTGTGGATGCAGCATTGTTTAGTATAACCTGAAAGATTTTTTCAAAATGATGACATATGGACTTACGAAGAAGGAGCGGGCGACTGTTCCTTTTTTTTTGTTTCAGGTCTTCGATTTCGGCATCTAACGAGTCGTGCAAAAGGGTGGGGTCGGCAGGCGAAAAACGAGGGTACGTGGATGCGAAAATAGACATGCTTGGGGGAAGTCTGTGGCAGTGTGTGTGATAGCCCATTCTTTTTTATCTAAAAGTTTGTATATCTTGCTGATTATCGCTACATTTGCAGCCCAATAAATGTATTCGGATTGGACGGCTGAGTGATAAAATATTGACTATCACGCAGATAGTCCGTCTTTGAATATGTTGTGGATGAGAATGAATTAACATTAAATAAATTATTAAAGGTCTAAAAGATTAAAACAAGATGCCTACAATTCAACAATTAGTAAGAAAAGGACGCACTGTTTTGGTAGAAAAGAGCAAGTCTCGTGCACTTGACGCATGTCCTCAACGCAGAGGTGTATGTGTACGTGTATACACGACTACTCCAAAGAAACCGAATTCAGCGATGCGTAAGGTAGCACGTGTACGTTTAACAAACACAAAAGAAGTGAATGCATACATCCCCGGAGAAGGACACAACTTGCAGGAGCACTCTATTGTACTTGTTAGAGGTGGTCGTGTTAAAGACCTTCCGGGTGTTCGTTACCACATTGTTCGTGGAACACTGGATACTGCCGGAGTAAGCGGTCGCGCTCAAAGACGTTCAAAGTATGGCGCAAAGCGTCCTAAACCGGGAGCAGCACCAGCGGCAGCAGCTAAAGGAAAGAAAAAATAATCCTTCGGTAACCGGAAAAATTAATTAACCAAAGTATTAAACGGTTTTTAAGTTTATTGGATAGGCTACTTATAACAGGTTGAGTAAACAGTTCGGAGGAACAGTTGAAGACGCTTAGAAATGGCAACCAAAAACAGAAACAAAATTTTTTAGAAAAAATGAGAAAAACAAAACCAAAAAAAAGACAGATCCTTCCGGATCCTGTTTACGGTGATGTGAAAGTTACAAAGTTTGTTAACCACTTGATGTATGACGGAAAAAAAACAACAGCATACGGAATATTCTATTCTGCGTTGGAAACCGTAAAAGCAAAATTGGCAAACGAAGAAAAGTCTGCATTAGAAATATGGAAAGCAGCACTCGATAACGTAACACCTCAAGTTGAAGTGAAGTCGCGCCGTGTTGGCGGAGCTACATTTCAGGTTCCTACAGAAATACGTGCCGACCGCAAGGAATCGGTATCAATGAAAAACCTCATCATCTACTCTCGCAAAAGAGGAGGAAAGACTATGGCAGACAAACTTGCTGCCGAAATAGTAGATGCATTCAACGGTCAGGGTGGTGCGTACAAACGCAAAGAAGACATGCATAAGATGGCAGAAGCCAACCGTGCATTCGCCCATTTCAGATTTTAATATAAGAGGAGAAAAATAGATGGCTAAAGTTTTAAACGACTTAAGAAATACAAGAAACATCGGTATCATGGCGCATATCGATGCGGGTAAGACAACGACTTCTGAGCGTATCCTTTTCTATACAGGATTGACTCATAAGATCGGGGAAACTCACGATGGTACAGCTACAATGGACTGGATGGCCCAAGAGCAAGAACGTGGTATCACTATCACATCTGCCGCTACTACCACTCAGTGGAGATTCGACAAAGAGTTGTTTAAAATCAACTTGATCGACACTCCGGGACACGTTGACTTTACCGTAGAAGTAGAACGTTCGCTTCGTATCCTTGATGGAGCTATCGCTACATTCTGTGCAGTAGGTGGTGTTGAACCTCAATCTGAAACAGTTTGGCGTC
>CALNCC010000047.1 GCA_937875275.1 uncultured Dysgonomonas sp.
ATAAGTATCTATTAGTCAACCTTTTTAAACAAATAACATTTTCATACTGCGGCACTCACTATATATGCTTATGCTCAAATAGTTACCCAAGACGAAAATGCGATACAAAAGTATAACATTTTGTTTGGTTAATAAAGTTTTTCAACGAGTTTTATTCTCCATAATTTTATCGTATATTTGTTCTGTTAGAACCATTTAAAGTTATACCATTATGAGAAAGACCGATATTAAGGACAAATTAAAACACTCACTTATTCTTCTTGCGGCAATGTTGATGAATATAGCACTGTTTAGCAGTTGCTCGGATGATGACGGAGGCAATGATGACAACGGAGGTGGAGGTGGTGTAGTTACCCCTACCCTATCTATCGACCCTAAAACGAGTGATATTTCGTTTTCACCCCAAGCAACAGAAGTATATACATACACAGTAACGACCAACCAACCGTCGTGGAAGGTACAAGTAACTCCATCAGACGCGACATGGTGTAAAGTCGAAAAATCGACTGACGGCAAAGGATTCACCGTAACTGCCGAAAAAAGTAAAACATCTGACGGCTTCAATCTGGCTACCATTACCGTTACGGCCGGCAAAGCGACCCCGATTACAATCAAAGCAAGCCAATATGGGTGGGACGAGAAAGTGTACGTGGCAGGATATGAATACAACGATGTAGTAAAAATTGCCTGTTACTGGCTAAACGGAGAGAAGACATTGCTGGGCAATGGCACTGATGAGTCGACAGCTAATTACATAACCGTTTCGGGAGATGACATCTATGTCGTAGGCGAAGAAGCCGGCAAAGCGTGTTACTGGAAGAATGGCGAAAAGACTATTCTCGGAGACGAATCGGGCATATCTACCGCACACCATATCATCATTGACGATGATAACATTTACATTGTTGGGCAGGAAGCAGACAAAGCTTGTTATTGGAAAAACGGAGAGAAAGTTGCTCTCGGAAACGGTGCAGACGAATCAGCAGCCTACTACATGCTTATCGACGAAGATGATACATACTTCGTAGGGAAAGAAACGGAGAAAGCTTGTTACTGGAAAAATGGAGAAAAAGTCGTTCTCGGAAACGGTACAGACAATTCTTCGGCATATAATATTGCTGTCTCTAAAGAGGTTGTGTATGTAGCAGGCGAGGAAGACAACAAGGCATGCCTATGGAAAGATGGAGAGAAAGAAGATCTGAAGAACGGAGAATATACCGAAACTCGATCTTTGTTCGTATCGGGCGAAGCAACATATGTTGTAGGAACAAACTATCAAGCCGACAATTCTTTGGCTAAGTATTGGATCAATGGACATGAAGCCACCCTGGAAGATTCCGGGAGTACATCTTCTGCGACGTCGATATTCACACTGGAAGGTGTATACATTGCAGGTAGTGCCAATACTGGGAGCACAGCAGAAAGTGCGTGCTATTGGTTAGACAACAAAAAGGTAAATATCGGGGACGGCACACACGTATCAAGAGGTAATTCGATCTTTGTAGAATGAGATGAATAGAAATATATGACACCGTTCGATATTTTGTAAATAGAAAACTACAGGTTGAAAAGCTTGTAGTTTTTTATTTATGTAACCCGACACATTAAATCATGAGCACCCCTAACTTTAGATATTTACATATAGAAACCGACAGAAATTAATCCATCGGTTTCTATAAATATTTTAGATCGATTCTGTCAATCTATTTAGTAAGAAGCATTATTTAGAAGCTTATCTCGTGAGTGTTCCACATCATATTGTCTACGGATATCCATAAATTATTTTTATCCTTATAAAACCATACCACTGTTTTCCATTTACCTGCAATCCATAATAGTTCTTTTATTTCTATGTCTTCTTTTTTGTAGTTTGGGAAAATATTAGACAAATTATATCGATATTCATATAAAGTATCTGATTCCAGTAGAAATGTAGATTCTTCATCCGGAACTCCTTTCTTTTGAAGAACATAACCAATACTTTTACCGTTCAAATTATCTTCTCTTTTTATATATTCTCCACATCCGTACAGACACAAATAGAATAATATAAAGAACAAACGACTAATTCGAATTTTGGTTGATTTCAAATGGATACATTTTTCGTCCATTATTTTATTTCCCTATCTATATACTTTTCACTAAAGAAACCACTGATACAGCCTACACGTTGAACTCCTCGCCTGCCACGCTGCTACCTTTTATTGGACACTCTCCCCCTTCCTCCAAAGAACAGAGTCTCCAATATTGTCATGGTACACTTATTACTTCTCCACCGGTATGCGAACGTAACTCAGGGGCATACACACTCTGAATGGTAGTTATACCATTCGAATATGTTCCGGTACGATTTACATATACAGGATATTCGAGCACATATGTTCCTTTAGGCAAACGGTCGAAGAAGAAATTGGTAGATGCATCTTTAGTTTCCTGATAATAACATGCTCCATCCATCCATTTCACACCCGACAAGGCTTGTGCCGGTTCGAAACATGGTGCTCGCATATCCTTCACATGCACAAATTCAAGATCATTAGCAACCTGTATTGTCAATCGCATAACCACCTTATCGCCTACCGACAATGGTTTTTCATCCGTGATGAGCACTAATTTCTTTTCTGTACCATCCTGCACTTCCTTCAATACTTTTTTGTCTATTTGCAAATCGGCACTTGTCGAACGTTCTATTTTGTCTGCTTCTTCGAAGTATTGCCAATATAAGGCTCCATAAGAAAGTTGCTTATCTGCTTTTGAGATTGTTACAACCGCCTTATCCGATGTTATATCCGATCCCGACCACGATGTTTTTATATAGCCCGTACCTTTCATTCCATCATTAAATGCAACAGATACATCGCCAACCTTCGCCTCCACTGAAGATGCCTCCACTGAAAGATTGTTGTTACCCATACTCAACAGCGCATATATCGCATCTATTGTTGCATGCGTTGATTCCCACATCTGTGTCTGTTTTTGCTTCACGAGCCATTGTTTCATCAAGTCCAGTTCTTCCTCCGTCGCACCATTTTCTTTCAATGCTTCCATCAGAAATACATGAACACTGACAGTCGACATAGAGAAAAATACATGGCTCTTATTGTTAGGCCAATACATGCCCATCTTGTCTTTTGTTACAGAACGCTCTTTTATCGACTTCACTATCTTATTAGCTAAAGCTGTGTCGCCATTACGCTTCAAGACGACAGCCAGCAATGAGCATTCATACAAATCCAATTTTGTCCAATTGTCCGAAGCAACCTTCGTATAGAATCGCTCTGCTTCTCGAATTTCCGGGTTTATGGGTATATCACGATAGAACGAACGAACATACATGTACTCTAACTGATTAGTGTAAATACGTGTCTGCTTTTCCCAGTCCTTATTATTTCTTTTTAGAGCCTTATAGTCAGAAACGATCCCTTCGTCTATATATCTCAGCGCACTCATTTGCATCATCTTTACCTCTTCGGGATATTCAACCATTGCTACACGTTGCAGCGACGCATATCCATAAAGGATGTATTGAGTAATACTACGGCTCGGGTACATTCCCTTAAACCACGTCCAACCTCCCCATTTTACATCCTGCAACTCACTCAGTTTCCGTGAGGCATCTTTGATTTTCTGTGCATTGGTATTCATATCGAAAAGAAGAGACAGGCGATTCATCTGCTCTGTTTCGCTGTTTGCCTCCATTACCCAAGGCGTTTCTGATAACAGTATATTCTTCAAATCTTCATTCTGTTGAAGTTTCGACACAAATGTATCTTTATCACCGCCCTGTGCCTTCCACGCCTCAATCATTGCTGCAACTTGAGGATATTGTTTCATAAGCGATCCTCCTAATGTATTCACATAATATGCGGCAAACCAATTCACCGCATTTTCGTTTTGCGGATTGCTTATTACAGGTAGCGACTGGATAGCAAACCAAGACGGATTGGACGTAAACTCGAATGTCAATTTATAGTTTTCTAATGTGGTTGATTTATGCTCTTTCATTCTGTCGAAGGAGTGAATGGTCTCTCCTTCTTTCATCACATCTATCGGCATACTTTCGGTTACCAACACCTTGCTTGGCAGGATAACCAAACTATGCTGTTCGCCATCACTCGACGAAGCATTGCCAGCAACTATGCGGCATCCGATGAAGTCCATTCCTCTCGGCACATCGAAAGTCCACTCGGCAACAACAGACTGATTAGGCCCTACGGCAAATGGCTGACGGCTATTATCGACAGCTATATCTATCGGTTTATCGTCTATCGGATTGAAAAATTCGACATACACATCTCCGGCAAACATTTTATCCGACATATTCGATATTTTTGCCGAGATGCTTGTTCTATCCCCTTCGCGTAAGAAGCGAGGCATATTAGGCGTAACCATCAACTCCTTGCGACTGATGACGGTTTGCATCAATTGTCCGGCTCTCGATTTCTTATCATGAGCCAGTGCTCTGAACTTCCACGTCGTATTACTTTCCGGTACGGTAAAGCTGATTTTAACCTCGCCTTTTTCGTCGGTTCTCAACTGCGGATAGAAAAATGCTGTCTCGTTGAAATTCTTTCTTACCTGAACCTCTTTGCTTTGTTGTTCAGCAGCTTTCTTCGTTGTGATGAGTAGAACACCATTTGCTCCTCTCGAACCATATACTGCCGTTGCCGAAGCATCTTTAAGCACAGAGAATGACTCCACCTCTGAGGCATCTATATCTTCCGCACTAACCTCTACTCCATCGAGGAATACTAATGCTTTATCATTGACTCCAAAACTGGATATTCCTCTGATCCAAAAGTCGGAAAAATTGCTTCCCGGTTCTCCGAATTCATCACGAGCAACGATGCTGGGCACAACATCCGCCACACTCACGTTTGATATAGAGGCGGTTACGGAGATTTTCTTTTGAGTTCCTGTACTTGTAATGACAAATTCTTCCAATTCTGAATTAAAATTAGTATTTTCTATCAAGTAAATGGTTATAGGCGCTCCGCTTTGCTTCCATATATCAATCTGCTGTGAATAAAACCCTTCGCAGCCAACTGTTACTGAAAGGTCTTCCTTGCCAACGAATTCAAATTCACCGTTTTCGTTCACGAATATTTCATTATCACGCTCCTTTAAATAAGGATACGTGTTGCTTTTTTGAGCATATATAATGACAGCCTTAGTTAATGGCTCCCCCCGTTTACCCAACACACGCCCTTTGTATACTACGTTATTGTACCAACCGGATATTGGTTGATAAATTAATCCGAACCAATTAAAGCTATCAACACCCCATCCGAAAAAACGATTCTGGGACAAGAGATACAAAGAAGGATATTTCAACAAGAGTTTTGGTGTATATGAAGAACTATATTTGTTAGAATAAGAATAATCAATAGTATATATATTTTTTCTTTCATATGGATATTGAAAACTCCAATCACGACCTTCGTATATCTGATCTAAAGACTGATCATACATTGAGGCTAATATCTCTGTTATAGCAAAATTATTCTTGGAGTCTTTTACCGACAATGTCCAAGTTTCTTCCTGTCCGGGGCGTAATTTATCTCTGAATGTTTCCAGTTTAACAAAAAGATTATTGGCATTGCGATCCTTCTCTTTTATTAATGAAATGTTTTTCTTATAAAATTCCCCATTCTTCACATAAACAAAAGTGCACGTAATCTCATCTCCATATTCTTCCCTGTATGGAATCTTAAACAACTTGTTTTCATTGCTCAATGTTAAATATTCTTTGCTAAATATTTTGTTTTCATTATACAACAGATACAGCATACGAACGTCTTTATCAGACACACCGAGTATGAACTCTGCACTCTTATTACCTACAAAGTTTTGCTTTACCAAGAGCCAATCATTTGTCTCTATTGGTGGCTTTTTGTCTTTATATGAGAATAATATAAAGTGAGAATTTTCTGTAATTTCAACATCATTACTATCCAAAGCTCGGATTTCAAGTTTGTATTTACCGGATTTTTGCTTTTTAATCTGTTTACATAAATCAGCTTGTTTTCCGGTTTTGAATACACCATCTAATATCTTAGTCGAATCCTTATCGCTATTCAATTTATATAATGTATATCTCCCTGTTGTTTCAATCTGTTCCCCATTCAGATTCTTGGCTGTGATATTATATATTGTCGTATCTTCTTTATTTACTTTTTCATTTATACCAAATTCTATCATCATAGATACTTGACCTACTCCAAAAGTAAATGTACCTTCTTGTGTTTCTCCATTAAGATCGGTAGCCACTGCGTTTATTGTATATTGATAAACCTTGCGTGAGCTCCAATCATCATCGGACACATCGTTTTCTGTCGGATTGAATGTGATTTCGAAAGCCCCATCATCTGTGGTTCGAATCGTATCAGATATCAGAATGTTTTCATCAGGATTATACCTCCATGATGAAAAATTGTTCGCCGAAATAGTATAACTAATATCTACACCGATAAGAGGTATCCCCGAATAATTTTTCACATTTCCTTTTACCTTCACTTTCTGATCGAAAGCATAGGATTCTTTTACCTTATCAAAAGTTATTTCGAATGTCGGACGTTTATATTCTTCTACCTTAATCGTGTATTCACTACCTTCGACATAGATAGTATAATCTCCCAACAATCCTAATTTAGGGAGAATAAACTCCCCCGACACAGAGCCAAATTCATTTGTCTTCAACTCTTTTGTGTCTATAGTCTCTCTATTCGCATTGACTAAGTCAACCTCTACATTTTTATTGGTAGCTAATGCTGAATCCTGTTTTAGCAGTATTGCCTTAAAATATACCGTTTGTCCCGGTCGATAGATGTGGCGATCAGTAAAAATACTAATCGTCCAGTCTTCATCATCTTCATCGTCTTTCGATTGGGATGAATTGAGGTTCCAGTTCCGATTTAGATATTCATCATTTTTGGCTTTATCTTTACCTAATGAAACTGAATATCTTAAATTGTATTGGCGATACTCTTGGTTCACTTCCGGTATACTCCGAAATTCCGCTAAGCCATTTTCATCTGTCTCCAATGTTCTCAGACTTACTTTTTCCTCCGGCTTGTCATAAACTTTACCATATACTTCAACCTCTGCGCCCTTTATTGGTTGCCCGCTAAGATTATCAACAACATACACTTCATATCCACTTAATTCATGATTCCGATTAAAAGATGCCAATCGGGATACTGTGAATGTCTGTTTTCGATTATAGCCGGAGTAATAAGGTGTTTCCCTATCATTAGGGGCAATAGAGTCTGAGACTATTATATACTCACCGACATCTAATCCTTCATTTAATATATATACGGTATCTTCAGCGACATATGTTTTTTTCGTTTTATATTTCATCGGGATCTCTTTTACTGGTATCGTATCTGCATTCTCTATTTTACAGATCTTCAACATTGGATAATCGGAAAGAACCTGAAGATTTTTATATTCGAGTTTCAATTCTATCGGCTTGTTGGGGTAATGTAATCCTTTTACATCCAACTCCAAATAAGGATAATTATAACTTGCTATTCTGTTTTCTATACTCTCTATTGACTTGTTAGCAGAATAAAGTTCTTTAGCTCGCAAACACCATCCATACCCCTTGTCTAAAGCATCCTCTTCAGCTAAAGACGTGTTTCTAACATTATCTATGATCTACAAAATTAGTTCTAAAGCAGATTCATTTTCTTTATACTCGTCGAAAAGTCTTTCGGCAAAAGCGATTTCCTTATCTTTTATCTGGTTAGACTTCAATCCGCTCATGTATTCAATCTTATCCATCTCGGTGTGTATAATAGATGGAATCATGTTACGAGAAAGCAGATCCTTAAGATATTGTTGATAATAGCGAAAAATGATATACTTATTATCACGATCAATATCTATTTTGACAAACTCTTTCGCAGACACACTCAATAGCTCCCAAGTATGAGGCTCATCATATTTTCGATAATCAGCTTGATATACTTCGTGTTTACGGAGAATGGCTATTGCCCTATACATCAGAAAATCATACATCGTCGGATAATATTCCGGAGCGCTAATCCCCATAAATATTATATCTTCATATTCCTTTGTTGTATATCCTTTTAGTGTTTCAGCATCCGCAACCGACTGATTGAGACATTCAATTACCTTGTCATACACATTATTTTTACTCCACGTTTTCATATCCTCGGGAGTATATTCTAGGTTGGTTCGATGATCAATTGTCCAACGATTCTCATAATAATAATTTCCATATAGCTCTGCCAACATCGAATACAGTAAAGCTCTGTCGCTCTTACTTTCAGCCTTGATTAACAGGCTTTTCAAATCAGAGAAAATCTGTATATTATCGTCTCTGTCAATTCTTTGTTTAGCCTTATTCTTGTAGAGAAGTGCTTTGATGACTTGTGGCGTATTTTCTTCTTTTATTGCTTTCTGGAATATACTATCTACCGATTCTATGATTGATCGAGGCAGATTCCCATCTTCCAAAGCATACACTTTATTCCACTCTTCCTGATATTTATTTTCGGATACGATTTGAGCCATTCCCACATTTAAAAGAAGGAATAATGCGGAAAGCAAAAGGATTGACTTCTTCATAGTATTATATTTTTTTTGAATACTGCTTTTTTCATACTTAGATAGAGAGCTAAGGTACGCATATTTCATAAATGCTATGCATTTCTATAACAAATAGCAACCGTATTCGGTTTTTGCTATCGATAGATCTTTCACTATAATGTTTGAGGGAAACAATAAACTCCCGTATAAATCTGTTATATTTGTGATGTAATTAATAGATCTATATCCTCTTGAGAAAGCTTATATATATAATCTTCAGCTTTATATCCATTGTTGTGCTTGCGGGTGCCTGCCAACAGGTAAAACTGAGTGATGCAGACAAGAAATTTGCCGAAGGCGAATATTTCACTGCATCCGAAATGTATCAGAAGATATATCGCAAACTACCTCGAAAAGATCGGGATATGAGAGGCATCGTCGCTTGGCGATTGGCTGAAAGCTATCGGTTGTCAAACAATCCGGTGCGAGCCGTCAGCGCATATACGAACGCCACAAACTACAATGTACCCGATTCTACTCTACCACTACAATATGCCCGTACCCTGCACAAAACAGGAGACTACAAGAAATCCGCTGAGCAATATAGCGAGTTTCTGAAAGCTCGTCCGACAAGTCGTTTTGAAGGGAACAGAATTGGCTCCCCAGTGGAAAGCTGATCCGACTTTATATAAAATCAAACGGATGGACTTGTTTTTATCAGCTCGTGGAGGAGAGTTTTCGCCGATGCTATTACCGCTAAACTACGATCAGATATTCTTTACTTCGAACCGAAAGGAGGCGAAGGGAGAAGGAAAAAGCCCCATTACCGGAACTAAGAATAACGATATTTTCATGTCGCGGGTTGACAAAGACGGTGCATGGATGGCGCCCGAACATTTAGAATCGGAGATCAATACCGAATATGACGAGGGAATCGTATCTTTCACTGCCGATGGGCTTACGATGTATTACACGCACAGTCCGCAGGATTCTGCCCAAACAACATATCCTGCGATATATGTATCCACCCGATCGGGAGGGAAGTGGAATAACGGAACGAAGCTAAAAATAGGCAAAGACACCAGTATAATATATAGTCAGCCGGCCGTTACACCATCAGGCAACTACCTCTATTTTGTATCCGACATGAAGGGCGGATATGGAGGAAAAGATATTTGGAAAGCGCGATTGATAGACAAAAGTTCTGTCGGGCAGATTGTGAATCTCGGTCCGCAGATCAATACCGCCGGAGACGAAATGTTCCCATATATGCGCAACGACACCCTACTTTATTTTGCATCGGACGGACATGTGGGGATGGGAGGACTCGACATACACAAAGCCGCATACGATGAGAAAACGAAGAGATGGAACATTGAAAATATGAAGTTCCCGATCAACTCGGAGGGTGATGATTTTGGTATAACATTCGAGGGTGATGCCGAGAAAGGATATTTCAGCTCCAACAGGCGAGATGCCCGTGGATGGGATCACATATACTCGTTCGAATATCCGACCATAAAGACCGCCATAGAAGGCTATATCGTAGATACCGATGACGAGTTTATCTCTTATGCCCTGATACGTGTTGTGGGCAACGATGGCTCTATACAACGCATCAACGGGAAAGACAATGGTACATATACGATGAATGCCACACAAGGGGTCGACTATGTGTTTTTGGCCAGCGCTCCCGAACACCTCAATGCCCGTATGCAGCAACATATAGTGAAACAAGAAAAAGATTCGGTATATTTTGTCGACTTCGTTCTTACTCCGATAAACAAACCCGTAGTATTGGAAAACATCTTCTTCGACTTCGACAAAGCTACCCTGCGCGATGAATCGAAAGAAGAACTTGACGAGCTTATAAGCCTATTGAAAATCAACCCGAATGTCTCTATCGAACTGTCGGCACATACCGACCGCAAGGGATCGGACGATTATAACAACCGCTTGTCGCAACGACGAGCCGAGTCGGTAGTCAATTATCTCATCAAGGGTGGAATAGAAAAAGGAAGACTCGTGGCAGTCGGATACGGTAAGTCGATACCGAAGACTGTAACCAAAGCTGTGATAAAGAAATACGATTTCTTGCAGTTAGACGAAGTGCTGACCGAAGAATTTGTATTGCAACTACCCGACGAACAACAAGAGATAGCTGATGAGGTAAACAGACGCACCGAATTTAAAGTACTGAGTACGACATACAATTTAGAATAGATATGAAAATAAGATATATCCTACTTCTTCTGCTTTGTTTACCCGCAATATGCGCTCAGGTACAGGCTCAGGAATTGAATGCCAAGCTGACAATAAATACGCAGAAGGTGTCCATTACCAATCAAGACATAATATCTTCGCTGCAAAAAGAACTTATGCGCCTGCTCAACGAACAGAAATGGACTGATGCCACATTCGCTCGTGGCGAACGTATCGACTGCACGTTTGCGATTACCATCAGCGAAATGCCGGCTGACAATCGGTTCAATGCCGAAATACAAGTAGCATCGCGCCGCCCGGTGTACAATTCGTCGTACATCAGTCCGCTGCTCAACCTCAAAGACTCCAAACTTTCGTTCGAATATACATACGGTGAATCACTTAATTTTTCTGCTAACAGAATCGACAACAATCTGGTGGCCGTCATAGCCTACTATGTCTATATTGTCATCGGTCTCGACTTCGATTCTTTTTCGCTCAACGGGGGCAAGCCCTATTTTACCAAAGCTATGGAGATCGTCAATCTAGCTCAGGGGCTAAATAGCGCAGGGTGGGAATCATTTTCCAACGACCTCAACCGTTATACGCTTGCCAATGCCATGATAGAGGAAAGTTCGAAAGACTTTCACACGATGTGGTATAAATATCATCGGTTGGGATTAGACGAAATGGCAGCCAATGTAACAAGGGGTAGAGTGAATATGGTATCGACAGTGGAAGATCTGAACAAATTATATCAGGCTCGACCTAACTCTCCTCTGCTGATCGTATATGCCGAGACAAAGTTGGATGAGTTGATCAAAACCGCATCGAAAGCGTCGACCGAAGAAAAACAGGAACTAAAAAAGACACTGCGAAAAATATTTCCAACAAAGGGAAGTGTTATCAATGATCTGAAGTAGTCTATTATTTACAATAGATCAACAATTCGTCAATCATTTTTTCATTAGCTCCCAACTCTTTAGCTTTCATAAAACTTTCTTTTGCAGCATGTTTGTCGTATTGCTGAAGCCTTAGTTTTCCCCACACAATGTAGAGAAACGGTTCTTCGTATTTCAGTTCTGTTGCTTTTTGCAAGTCTTCCTGTGCACGCCCCAATTGGCTTAGTGCAACATGGCATTCGGCTCTGTGAGCATAGAGATTACCTCGAGACTTATTGTTGAAAATAGCATCAGTCAGCAGCTCTTCGCTTTCGCTCCATTTACCCTGCCGTTTCAGTATGATTGCCTTCCCTTCCAGTGCCTGCCAATTATTAACACTTAGCATCAGTATCTTGTCAAAATCTTTTTGGGCTTTCTCCAGATCGTTGTTTGCCATATAGATCAAGGCTCTGCTATACAGAGCATCTTTGTCGATGGCATCAGACTCTAATATAGTGCCGTAATCAGCCAACGCATCGTCATATAGCCCCATTTCGCACAGCAAAGCGGCACGGCTATGCAAGAGTTTATTCTTATTCGGGAATTTGTCCATGGCAGCCGAATATGACACTAAGGCGGCATCGTATTTACCCAGATTGCGTTGTACCGCACCTAAATTCATAAACAGCAAAGAGTTTGCCGGATTAGCCGGTTCTTGTTTCAAGGCTTGTTGCAAATAGTTTTCGGCATTTTCGTAATCGTTATTTTCGATATAGTCCAATGCTTTTTCAAACAACTCTTCATGGGTCTGCCCCTTAGCGTAACTTACCGACAGGAGGAGTGCTAAAAGAAAATATATAACTTTATTCATGTGATAAATATTCTGTAATTAAAGTCCGAAATGATCGGCACTCTTTAATAAACCATCAAAAATAAAATTTATTATCTGTTACAGATATACGATCTTCTGTTACTCCTCTATTTTTAACAAACCTTATTCTTTCATCGGTTTATAGTACATCGGCTCGTAATCAGGAAACAGATGAGGATGAAATATTGCAGCAAAATCTTTCAATATATAATCGGGATGGATAGGCAGGTCTTCGAAATATCGGGAGTGAAATGTATTGCATTGATATATTCCTTTTTTCTTGTATGCATCGAAGAGACTGTATGAATTATATTCTTTTTTCAGACTGGCATATGTCATATCCACCGGCGAATAATATTTTATCAACCAATAGTCGGCTTCTCCTGCTCTGTCGAGAACAGCCTCAAACGTCAGTGAATGAAAGGATGTAGACGAATCGTCGTGCCACACATACGCTGCCCCTGCATCGGCAAACATATTAGCAAGGAAACTTTTACCACCGGGCACATTCCAGCTCGACTGATATCGGGTATCGGTAAAAACGGTCGGCTTGCGGTCGGCTGAGTTTGCTATTCTTTTTATTTCATTATAGTTGTTTTTTGTAACCTCGAACAGCGAATCGGCTAAAGCCTCCTTGCCCACAAAGAAACCGTAGAATTTTATCCATTCCGCTCTGCCCAACGGATCAGACTCCATATAGTCGGGAGTTTCGATAATAGGTATATCCATTTTCTCTATCTGTCCGAAGCTTTCGCCATGAATAGGCGCTACAAACAACACATCGGGTTCGAGCATCAATATGTTTTCCACATCGGGATTGGCAGCTACACCTACGTCTTTGATGCGCCCATCAGACAATTTGATCTGAATTTCATCGATACTGATATATTGAGGCTCGCACACTCCCGTTATCACATCTAATGCCTCTATTTCGTCAAGGCTGGAACAATGAATCGTAGAGAATGCTACAGACGACCTGATGGGAGTTCGAACCAGCGTTCCTACGGGAAGATTATCCGGCAATTGTTTTTCCCGGTCTACCAACACATAAGTATGCAGCATACGTGTCGAGTCCCACGGATTGTGAACATTGACAAGCGTGTAATCATCAGTCTTCGATACAGAGAATATCTTTGCATATTCCATCTTTATCTGATCGCCCGATGAGGGTTGCACAGTAGGAGTTTTTACACACGCATTCAGCATGCACAAACAGCAAGCCACGGCAAATAATAGTTTCTTCATTTTCATGTAATTGTTTTCTGATTCGTACCACAACCTTCACCCGAAGTCGTAGGCAACTGTAATCGCAATGGCAGGTTTTCTGACTTTCTCTTTTGTCGCCTTCCCAACATATCTTGATTATGTCAGTGGCATGAAGTATGACATTCGGAATCGATTTTCCGAAAAGAGTTACAGCAACGGGTATTGTTTGGGATTCTCACCCAATTCCCTCTCATCGTCCGACGAACGCAAGACGATTCACCATTACACTCTGCAAAACTAATAATTTAATCCGTACAAATAGAATTTTCACACTCGACAATGTTATGAAAATTGACAAGTTATTGCCTTAATTAATTCGGTTTTACCTCATTTTTATATAAGTTTGCATTCGTTTGACAAATATACTTTATGATACAATGACAAAATATAATTTTGACGAGATCGTAGACCGTAAAGGTACTAATGCACTGAAAGTTGATGCATTGCAAGAACGTTATGGAGACGCCAACCTCATACCATTGTGGGTTGCCGATATGGACTTCAAAGTTGCTCAAGAGATCACCGATGCCATCATAGAACGGGCAAGACATGGTGTGTTCGGGTACACATGTCCATCGCAAGAGTATTATAATGCCATCATCAACTGGGTGGACAGACATCATAGTTGGACGATAAAGCAGGAATGGATCAGTTTTGTACCGGGAATCGTAAAAGGTATTGCATTTGTCATTGATGCTTTTACGACCAGCGAGGACAAAGTGATCATACAACCACCGGTATATCATCCTTTCAGAATCATACCTACGCTACATCACAGGGCGATTGTAAACAATTGCCTGAAACTGGAGGCAGGACGTTACAATATGGATCTTGATGGATTGAAAACCATTATCACATCCGAATGTAAAGTTCTTATTTTATGCAATCCGCACAATCCGGGAGGGAGGGTTTGGACAAGAGAAGAATTGATAGACATCGCAGAAATATGCTACGATAATAAAGTATTGGTTATCTCGGATGAAATTCATGCCGATCTCACATTCGAAAAGCAGGGACACAAACATATTCCTTTTGCCAGTGTATCGGAAAAAGCAGCACAAAACAGTATCACATTCATGGCTCCGAGCAAGACATTTAATATTGCCGGTTTGGTCAGCTCGTTTGCAGTGATACCGAACCAAGAGTTGAGAGAAAAATTCTTTGCGTATCTCGAAAAATCCGAATTGTCGGAAGGTCATATCTTTGCTTTACTCGGTGCTCAGGTGGCATATGAGAAAGGTGACGAATGGTTGGCACAAGCCAAAGATTATATTTGGGATAATATCACTTTCGTAGACGAATATCTTAAGAAGAATATTCCTCAGATAAAAGCGATGCTTCCCGATGCATCATTCCTCGTTTGGCTCGATTGCAAAGACCTCAACCTGCCACAAGCTGAATTGCAAAATCTATTTATCAAAGACGCCAAACTGGCACTGAATACGGGCACGATGTTTGGTGTCGGAGGAGAAGGATACATGCGTATGAATGTAGCCATTCGCCGTCAGGTAATAGAACAGGCTCTGGAAAACTTAAAAAATGCTGTAAATAAACTTTTAGGCATTTAAGATTGTTTTTATTAATAATCGAGCTGTGGTATGATTATTGTAGTATCTTAGCGAGATGTTTTTTATTCACAAATAACTTATAAAAATGAAAATTACAACACATAAATTTGTTTCTCTTACCTACGACCTGAATGTGGGTGAAGATGATGAGAAAGAATTGATGGAAAGAGCAACAGTAGAGCGTCCTCTTGAGTTCGTATTCGGTACAGGAAGCATGCTTGAAGCCTTCGAGAAGAATCTTGACGGATTGACAGCCGGCGACAGTTTTGACTTTGTTTTGTCTCCGGACGTAGCGTACGGTGAGTATGACGATGACAATGTGGTAGACCTGCCTCGCAATATATTCGAAGTTGACGGAAAAATAAACGAAGAAGTTATATTCGAAGGTAACGTTGTGCCGATGATGGATGCTAATGGCAATCGTCTCAAT
>CALNCC010000048.1 GCA_937875275.1 uncultured Dysgonomonas sp.
CTAACGGATGGTCGGTTCGTTTTTCAGCATCTCCACTGCTGAATGCCGAGAAAGAGCATATAGAGTTTGGCATAGACCCTGATATAAAGATAGATATAACAGAAGAAGATGCCGAACAAGGCATTGATACTATCATCGAAAAAGCCCGACAGGTGATTAAAGAAAAGAAGGAAAATCAAAACACATAGCTAATAAAAGTTAAATTATTGGTTTGCAAGTTACCTGATTAAACCTTATCTCATTATTTGCATCAAAGTATCAAGAAATTTAAAATAACTTGAGATTATGAAAAAACTATTATTCTTGATTGCTTTAACTGCAATGACTTTATCAGTATTTGGTCAAAATAACCAAAACAGACCTGAACGTGGTGGGAATTTTGCTGAAAGACGTACTGCTATGTACAAAGAAATAGGTCTTACTAAAGAACAAACTGAAAAAGTGAAAAAATTGGACGAAACTCGTGATGCCGACATTAAGAAACTGAGAGAGGACTCTTCGACAGACCGTGATGCTCAGAGAACGAAAATGGGCGAAATTCAGAAAAAATGGAATGACGATTTCGAAAAGATTTTGACTCCGGAACAACTAAAAAAATGGAAAGAAATCCAAGAAAAAAATGCTAAGGAAAGAGAAAAAAGAGGCGGTGACAGATCTCGAAGAGGTGGCGGAGACAGACCTGCTCCTCAAGACTAATAACATTTGAGGTTAGTCGCCTACTTAAGATTGCTTGTTTTAAGGGTCCGAAATCATAATTATGATTTCGGACTTCCTTTATTATAAAGGTTTCATTTCTTATTGGGCTACAAAGTTAGCAGTAATGGGGGATGCAATCATATTATTTTGTACTTTTACTATTCAATTTCCCAACCATTTATGACACAATCACAAATAGTAGAAATATATAATGTATAAAACGATGAGAAAGATACCTGACTCAGAATTGATAATAAATGCCGATAGCAGTGTATTTCATTTGCACATCAAGCCCGAACAACTATCAGACAAAATAATAATGATGGGCGACCCCGAACGAGTTAGCCTCACAGCCTCGTTCTTCGACTCCATCGAATGTAATATTCAAAGTAGAGAGTTTCATACAATCACAGGCACATATAAAGGGAAACGCATCACTGCCATATCGCACGGAATAGGTCCGGACAATATGGATATCGTGCTCACCGAATTGGATGCCCTTGCCAATGTAGATTTCGCCACTCGTGATGTAAAGAAAGACTTTAAGCAACTGACGCTTGTCCGTGTAGGTACATCGGGAGGAATGCAGCCACACTGCCCCATCGGGTCGTATGTTGTAGCAGCCAAGTCTATCGGATTCGATGGCGTGCTCAACTATTATGCTGATAGAGACAGCGTTTGCGATCTGGGCTTTGAAACAGCTTTCAAGCATCATACAAACTGGAATCCGCAACACTGCTCGCCCTATATAGTGAAAGCCGATGAAGAATTGGTCAATCAGATTGGGCACGACATGATAAAAGGAGTAACAATCTCAGCAATAGGGTTCTATGGTCCTCAAGGAAGATATGTACGTATGCCTCTGGCAAATCCCGACCTGAACAATAGGATAGAATCGTTTGAACACGAAGGAGAAGTCATTACCAACTACGAAATGGAAAGTGCGCCACTTGCCGGACTCGGACGATTGATGGGACATCGGGCGATGACGATATGTACTATTATAGCGAATCGTATTGCGGGCAGTTCGAATGCCAATTATAAAGGGTCGATAGAAGATTTACTGAAAACTGTATTAGACCGTATCTGATGTTCACTCTATCACGAAAAAATATAAGGAAGGGTGTGTGTATTATTCTTTCTATGATCATTCTGATTATAGGGATAATCATATTTGCAAACTGGAAAATATCTTACGACACTCAAGATTTTATATTTGATAATGTAACAGACCTAAGCCTAAACAAATCCTCAATCAAAACTAAAGCAAGAGAAAAACTTGCTCGTGTAAAAGTATTTGCCGATATACTGATACGCAAAAATCCTAAATTTTTAGGAGAGCAAATAGATATTGACTAATGATATAACAACTTAAGTATTAATATGAAAAAAGCATTATTGCTAATCTTCTTTGCAGGCATAAGCCTTTCTTCTCTGATTGCACAAGACTCAAACAAACAATTATTGGACAAACTCGTAGAGAAAGAAATTCTTTCTCAAGACGAAGCTGACGAATTACTTGACTCTTCCTCTGAGACAAAACAAGAGAGTAAGATTGAACAGAATGATGAAGGCAATGTGCACAATATATTCAAAAACATACCTTTCGTTAATATCGGCGGATACGGCATGCTCATGCACAACTACAACAATACAGCCAAGACCAAGCATGATACGCAAATAAGAGTTATGTTCCTGGCAATTAGAGGTAATATAACTAACGAACTAAGCTACTTCGTTCTGACCGAGTTGGCTAACCCACTACTATATGAGTTCTATGCCGACTGGAAACCACGCAAAGAATTCAATATTCGTGCAGGGCAAGCCAAAACCCCAATAGGAATGGAAAATCAATTATCTCTTACTATTTTGGAGACGGTATTCAATACCCGCTCTATTTCATCCCTCATGGGAATGGGCGGAGATGTGCTGCAACTTCAAAACGGCAGAAACAACACGGGGCGTGATATAGGAGTACAAGCATATGGCTCGTTTATTGAAGTATCAGACCACGATCTGATGGAATACGGCGTTGGTATATATCAAGGAAGCGGTGTGATGAGTAATGACAAAAACAACTCGAAAGACTTTGCCGGATCGCTGTTGTTTCAGCCCATCAAAGGGTTCCGCATCGGAGGCAGCACCTACTTAGGGGAAGCGACATACCTAAAACCGGGAGACCTGAATGAAGCTAAACATACGCGCAATCGTTGGATAGCAAGTAGTGATTTCAGATCAGGACCACTATATGCGCGCGCCGAATGGATATATGCAAAAGACAGCAATATTGAGAAAGAGGGATTGACGGGTCTGCTTCAATACTATTTTGTACCCGATAAATTCAATGTTATAGGTAAAGTAGACTACCTCAACCATGACAAGAAAAACAATAACGAAGTGATTGACTATCTCGTAGGAGTAGACTATTATTTCTACAACAGATGCCGCGTACAACTCAACTATCAATATTCTGACTACTCAGCAAGTTGGGCAGAAAAAGACTCGCATCGGGTAATAGGGCAATTACAAATTGTATTCTAAAAGAGATGAAAACAGCAGAATCACAGCCTATATATGACTGTATAATCATTGGAGCGGGCATCAGCGGCTTATCATTTGCACACCATCTGAACAAGGAAAAACAAGACGTGCTTATCCTTGAGAAAGAGAACGAATATGGCGGACAGATAAAAACGTTCAAATCAGAAAAATCGGACTATTGGTGCGAATTGGGAGCACATACATGCTACAATATGTATTCCCATCTGCTCTCTATTGTTAAAGACCTATATGCCGATGACGAGGTTCTCCCCATGCGCAAGTGCAGTTATGTGATGTATGCCTCGGGCAAAATACGAAGTGTATTCTCGCAGCTCTCCATCTTGAGTATTGCAATTGTTTTCGGATACTCAACAGTAAAAAAGAGGGAAAAACCGTCAAGGAATTCTTCCAACCAATCGTGGGCAAGAGAAATTACAGCCCGTTATTTTCCAATCTGTTCCGAGCAGTTATCTCTCAGAATGCGGACGAATATCCTGCCGAGATGTTCCTGAAAAGAAGAAAGACCAGAATGGAAGAGTTTCCTCGCAAATACACTTTCCGAACAGGGATAAAAGCATTTCTCGATCTCATTGTCAAGAAAAATAATCTATCGGTAATACACAATAGCGAGGTACAGTCTATCTCTGTCAAAGATTCTCTATACACAATATCTACCAATGGGGAAACATACCAAACCAAGAAAATCGCTTTTGCCACAGACCCTCAAACGACAGGTCGGTTACTGAAAGATATTGCCGCCGACATAAGTGGTGTCCTGTCGGATATACAATTATCTCGTTCCGAATCGTTGAATGTTGTAGTAGAGAAAGATCACATTTCGCTGAAAGAAATCGCAGGAATAATTCCGATGGATGACGCGTTTTCGTCTGTCGTTGCCCGTGATACTGTTCTTCATCCACTCTATCGGGGATTTACGTTTCACTTCGAAGATGGAAAGAAAACACTGGGCGAACAGATAAAGACTGCTTGCGAGGTATTGAATATTTCAGAGAAAGACATTGTAGAACATTCCTCAACAAAGCATCTACTACCCGCTCCTCGCATAAAGGATATGAACATTGCCGAAAGAATAGATACGCACAAGGATATTTATGTCTTGGGAAATTATTTGTACGGACTTTCATTAGAAGATTGTGCTCTCCGATCAGCAGAGGAATATAAAAGATATAAGACAAGTCTGATGTAAAAGCCGATTATATACTTTTCGAGAACTGTTTGTCCGACCCTACCAACAGAGGGTCCATAGACGCCGCCACATTGCGCACAAAAGGAGCCGCTTGCGGCAAAACAGTTATACTATCCGACGAAAAATAGATGATTCCATCATCCGACAGTTCACGCAGCATATCTTCGTTGTATATCAGTGCTGCTTTTATTCTATCTGCCGATAAAGATAATTTAGACGCCAAGCCACTCCAGCGAAGAGTGTAGTTGCACATCAATTGCGCTATCACTTCGCGGCGAATACATTCATCCTCACTCAGGCTATATCCTCGCAACACGGGGAAGCTATCATTGTCTATCATAGCCATATAGGTCGCTATATCTTTTACATTCTGACTGTATGCCGATGCCAACTGGCTAATGCCCGTTGTGCCGAAAGCATATACCTGCCCCGTAGTACGTCGGGTGCAATACCCCTGAAAATTGCGGTGTAATTCGCCTGACACTTGTGCCTTAAAAAGCTCATCATCGGGCAAAACAAAATGATCCATCCCTACCGATTCGTATCCGGCATTGCGGAGTATGGCTTTTGCTTTTTCGTACATTCCTTCCTTCTCTCCAACAGCAGGCAAGCCAACTTTTTCCAATTTCTTTTGCAATTGATTGACCCAAGGAACATGGGCGTATGAGAAAGTAACCAATCTGTCGGGCTTCAATTCTACTGCTTCCTCAATAGTTTTTGTGAAAGAAGAGATAGTTTGGAGTGGCAGACCAAAAATAAAATCCATATTTACCGAGATATTTCTATCCCTCAATATACCTATCACATCCTTAACCGGCATGAGGGAGGCTTTTCGATTGGCAGCTTTGAGTACATCCGTATTAAAATCCTGTATTCCGATACTGATGCGTGTAAATCCGGCTTTCGTCAGTTCGTCCCAATACTTTTCATCCATATATCCGGGATGGCACTCTATTGCAATCTCAGGGTTTTCGATACATTCAAATTCGGAAAGGATCAATTCATTCAAATCTCTGATAATTTCTACCGCCAAGAACGTAGGAGTACCCCCACCATAATGTATCTGAGATATTTTGCGCCCTTTATCGAGCAATGCCAATCCCATCCGTATTTCCTTTTTCAGATGTGAGATATAATTCTCCACCTGATCTCCTTTTCGGAGCAACATAGAGTTGCAGCCACAGTAGTAGCACAATCGTTGACAAAACGGGATGTGTATATATACCGATATATGTTGAGGATCTTGATCGTTAGAGCCGATAACCATCTGCCTATACTCCTCTCCCGTAAAATTTTCCGTAAAAAAATTAGCTGGAGGATAGCTTGTATATCTTGGTGCGGGCTTGTTATACTTATCTATGATACTTTGGCTCAACATTCTCTTTTTTGTTTTTAAATATAAGCAATATATATACAAACGACAGCGCAGCAACCAACATCTCTACAAAGTACAGAGTAGTATATCCATACGTACCCGCAAGCTTTCCGGCACCCACAGCCATAAGCATACCGCTAAGATGGGTAATGACGGTTTGCAGTGTAAAGTCGGTTCCTTCATATCCTTTCCTCACGCAGTCCATCGCCGTAGTATATACCACAATGGTAGCCATGCCATAGCTAAGCCACAAGAGCGAAACGCCAAGATGCAAGGTTGCCGTATTTACAGGCAGGCAAACTAACAATAGGAATACGTAGACTGTTACGAGCAGAATCGTAAATGCAAATATAATACGCGACCAAGATCGACCTATCTTTCTCACGATAAAACCACCAAATAGCGACCCTAAGCATCCGATGGATGTGCCTATGATACCGACCATCACACCTATCTCTTTCATGTCGTAACCGAAATCGACAAGCATGGGTTTGAACATCGACAGAGTACCTATGATACCGGCATAGTACAGAAACAAAAAAACGACTTGTTTCCATATCCCTTTTTGTTTGAAAAAGCCGAGCAAATCGTTCGCTCCCGCTTTTTTCATATCCTTTTTCGCCTCCAACTGCAATCGGGCCGATTCGTCTCCCCTAAAGAACAGAAGAGGTATAACAGCTATGACAACAAACAGAGCCAGATAAGGCAGCAGGTTGCCCCACCCCATTTTATGATATATAAGCAATAGTCCGCCACTACCGATCATTGTTCCGGCAAAACCTCCCATCGACTGCATACTGTTTACCAGGCTTTTGTCTTTGTCTGAGAATGATATTACCGCAAGGGCGTCCGTCGCAATGTCTTGCGTTGCCGATGCTATAAAAGCAAGAATAATCAACCCGATAATGAGCGCAGGCGTAACCTGTAAATCCAAGAAAGCGATACTGAAAATAACTACCGCATAAATAATTTCCGATGAAAATATCCACCGTTTATAATCCGACACCTTGTTGCACGAACGGTCTATTGCCGGCGACCACAGAAATTTCAATATCCATGGCAGTTTCAGAAACTGAAGCATACCTATAACCTCTAACGAGAAATTTTGCTGCCGCATGATGACAGGAATAACCGTCGAGAAAAATGCCATCGGTATTTTCTGTGCCACATAGAGGCTGAAAAAGGTAAATAATTGCCCCCCTTTTTGTAAATGTTGATTCATTGATCCTTTTTAGTTCTGTACTTTATTTCAGTGTCAAACTTACGTTCACACCGCAAGTGAAAGGTCGCCCTTCTTGTGCATAACCTTTCGATGTATAGAAATAATAGGCTATATATTTCGTATTACCTATATTTTTCATCCAAAAGTCCAAAGATACATTCTTTTTCTGAAATGAGATTTTCCCATCCACAGTTCCGTAGAATGGTTGAGAAACATCATTGTCCTCTTTCCAGTACAATTTGCCGATTCCTTTATATTGCGCATTGAACGAAACCTTATCTACCCACCACCCTTTTTTCACTTTCAGACCATAATTGCCCGACAAAGAAAACGTATTACTCGGTATCATCGGCAGATATTTGTCATTATAGTTCGTTTGCTCGTCTCTCTCATATTTCTTGAATTTGGCGTGTGTATAGCCATAATTGATATCGAATCGCAGATCACTCAACGGATTCACAGTCAATGTCAATTCGGCACCTTTGCTTTCCGATTTACCGGCATTGCGCAGAATATAACCTTTGCCATCGGGTTGGCTTTGCGAGATTTGCTGATCGCGCCAACTGATATAAAACAGCGCCGCATCGGTCTGAATCAGATTGTTGAAGAAACTGATTTTCGACCCAATTTCATAGTTCCAACTATATTCGGGCTTATAAGAATAATCCTCTTCTCGCTGAGCCGTAGAGTTGAACCCTCCAGATTTATATCCTTTCGATATGGACGAATACACCATCTTGTCCTTTGCCGGAGAATATAGCAAAGAGACCTTAGGCGTAACCTGTGAGAAATGATCTTTGTCTTTGAAAAACTCGGTCTGTACCGGGTCGGCAGCTCCGTATCGATATGACACTGTGTTCTGAGCCTTCTCCTTTTCCCAATCGTAACGCACACCAAGAGACAAGGCAAGATTTTTTATTAACAAGTCGTTTATGGTCGATTGATGATATGCGGCAAAACCTTTTGCAGGAGTTTCTACATCCTGTATTTTATGATTGTCAGCTGTAAAGTTATTTACATCGCTGCTCGAATCTAAGCCTTGATAAAAACCAAACAATCCGAATTGCCACTGATAGCGAGAATCTTCCACCGATTTCAGATTAAACTCCTGAGAGAACATGCGTTGTTTTTCCCAATAGTTGACATAGTACAGATTGGCTGCCGTAAAATCTTGATCGAGTCCTTGTTTTCCATCAAAATATTGGAACGAACTTTGCGAACTTACCTTAAAATGATCGGCTGCATATTCGGCAACAAATCCGGTTGTAGACATGTTGCGGCGATAGTAGCTTGGCGAATTATAATTTATTTCCCCCACTCTGTTTGTCTCACTATTATAGAGAGCATACGGATATCCGTCCTGATCGGAATACTCATAGGCTGATGTCAGATGAAAACTGAGACGTTGAGAATATTTATAGCTAAGTCTGATTCTCGAAGCAATGGCATCGACAGGATTTGCACTTTTGCCGGTAGTTATATTATCGAAATAGCCGCCCGATGTGGAATAATTTGCAGAAACAGAGTATCCGAACTTATCGTTGAAACTGTCGTAGCGTGAGACACCCACCTTATAGCTATCGTAACTGCCTGCCGACAGATTGATATTTGTTTCCTTGTACTTGAATGTCGACTTGGTGTAGACATTGATGATCCCACCCATCGTATTTCTGCCATAGATCGTTCCTTGCGGTCCACGCAACACCTCTATGCGGTCGACGCCATTTATATCGAAATCGAACGACGAGCGGTCGAAATATGGAACACCATCCACATAAAGCCCCACCGACGGTGCATTGGTGCGTGATCCGATTCCCCGAATAAATACCGGAGAAATCATCTTTGATCCATAGTCGGGAATAAAGAGATTGGGTACGTAGCCCGAAATATCTTTTACGCCTATTACCTCACGTTCTTTTATTATCTGTGCTGATATCTCTGTGGCAGATACAGGCTTGACAGAAAGATTCGTATTGGGTTTGAATGCCTGAACGACAACTTCGTCCAAATCGTGAGACTTCACTAACGAGTCGCTCACATTGGCATACAAACTATCTCCGGCATACAAACTACCAAAAGATGTAAAAAAGATTAGTGCCGATAATAAAGTTGAACGCATGACAATGATATTTTTATTTTAGTTGGACACAAAAATATCAATCATCCGCCAAGTGTACAATCACTACTAATAGTGATTTGTATATCGAATACGGTCACCGGCTTATACCAAAGCCTTTTTCACAATAACATAATCTATGCCGTCTCTCGAAAAAGACTCTTCGGTCTCTTCAAAACCTAACTTTTGATAGAACATCACCGCATCTTTTCTCGCGTTGCACCAAATAGAATTTAGCTTCATATCAATGGCGTAGTCGATCAGCCACTTTATCAATTGTGAAGCATACCCTTTCCCTTGTTTGTCAGTCAATGTAGCCAATTTTCGCAACTGCAAATTTCGTCCTTCATGCATAAATATAGAGCCTATGCTCATCAGTACACCATCCTCGAACACACCGAGATGAATACCCATATCGTCATCGGGCAAGCGAACATAGTCTATATCTTTGTCGGGGTACATCACAGCTTTCCGAATAGAAAGAACATCGTTATAATTTGCTTCTGTTACTGCTATCATCTTATTTTCAGAATTTGTATGTTAACAACAAACGCCCTTCGGACGTGAGTGAATAAACGTTTTTATAGAATTTATAATTTGTATCTCTGCTGTATGTGTAATATGCTCCGGTCAGATATAGTTGAGAATATAATTTCAAACTTGCTTTGGCATTCACGGCATGCAATATTGCCTGTGAATGATCGCCCTGATAGTTACCCGATTGTCCGTCAATATCTTCCACAGACACATCTTGAGGGTAGCCTTTCCATGTAAACATCCGGTATGATTCGTAATTGAGGGCGAAACCTATCACGTCTTTGTAAGCAATGCTGCCACCGACCTTTATGCTAAAACCACTTGCCAGATTGTAGTTACGATTCTCAACAAGGTAATAATCACTCAATGCTCCGCCGAGTATTATTCCATTGACATGGGCATACGAATTAAATGCCCAATCATCGTATCGCTTACTTTGATGCATGATGCCAACACCAAACGATGCAGGAGTGCAGAATTTATACGGTATCTTGTTCGACTGTTTCGATATAGTATCCGAGTCGTAATAGTCGAAATGCTGATACACACCCATATTTAGAAATCCTTTCTCACTATCATATATCTCCGTTCCCCACAGTCGCCCAAGAATATTCAACTGGCTGAGCATAGGTTGCGAAGAGTGTATATTCAGATTGGTGCGCAGAGTAAAATAATCGTAAGGATTATCCCCTCCGGGGCTGAATCGGTCTCCGTATTCCACATCTATATCAACAGCAGCACCCACACCTTTGTCTATAATCGGATCTTTCAGCTCCAAAGCCCTCACTCCGACTCCTATCTCGACACTAACATCAGGCACTCCGAATTGCTTACCCGATGTCGAACGTTTTGTCCAAGCATCTCCATTCACAAGGCGAGTTATTGCCCGCATCGGGTTTATCAAGCCGGCAGCAATCTCTCGCCCTACACGCTGACGTCCTGTTACTCTATCGTCAAGAATCAAGTCTGACGATCTGTGAAAAATTTCACCCAAAAGAACTCCTCCGACAGGTGTGGCTATAATATCATTTGTAGATGGATATTCGTTTTCCATAAACATTTCCCACATGGCGCTGCCACCTAAAGCAAAAGCCCCCGATTCCCAATAATTCAAGCCATTAGAACGAGCAGCATTGTAATAGAGGTTGCCGTGATAGGGATGGAGAAACATGTTAGTTCCTATCTGGTCGTTATCATAGACAAATCCTCTTTTAAAATTATTTTTGATGGTCGTCGCATTTATTTTTGCAAATTCAGCATTCAGCGCGTATCGGTCAAAAGCCCATACACCCATATTCAGTCCGAATACAGTTACCGCCGCATTCAGATATTTTTTCTTTGAATAGTATTCTATATCAATCGCATTTGCCGCACGAGGCTCAGCCACCTGACGCGACATCATGTTCTGCGCACTCAATTGACAAGCAGAGACTAATAATAAAATAGGAATGTATAGTTTCAATTTGTTGTTCATTGCCTTCAACTTAGAGTTTTGATATCCTACATTTTTTAATTATCTACCATATGCTAATCATTCGGAAACAAGTCGTTTTATGGTTTGTTCCATTTTATTCATAGCATTGCCCCATTCGAAACGTTGCATATACATATTGCCCCGATGAGCCAATACAATACGCTCTTCATTATTTTTCATCAAATATATTATCTTCTCAGCCATCTGCTGTGCATTTTCGGCTTCTACAAGCAAGGCTGTCTCTTTGTCTGTTGCATAAGAGCGATGCCCATCTATATCTGTACAAACAAGTGCGCATCCACAAAACATGGATTCGGCAGAGACTAACGAGAAACCTTCTGTCAAACTGTTCGATATGAATATTGCATTTCTGTTATACAAGTCCGGCAAATCGGACGGATTGCGATGAAACTTTATCCAGTCGGGCAAGCCTTCGGGATGAGGGCATACGCCGAACATCTCTGCCTTCAGATCAGGAATTTCGTTTTTCACGATGTGTAATGCCTCAACACCGTACTCCGATCCTTTTATTTGCTGAAGGGAATAAGTCATTGCCACTGTCGCAGGATTTCGATCCTCGACCGATGCCTTTATATTGAATATACTCTTATCAATGGCATTCTCTATCAAGACTATTTCGTTGTCAGTATGCTTTCTCACAATATCGCCGATATAGGGTGCAACCACAATATTGGTCATGCCTGCAATATTATATGAGTCGAACAATTCCTTTTCATGCCCTGTCCAATTTTCATATCCCTGTATGAGATTTACTTTCTTTCCTTTCGATGCACTCAAGGCTCCCATTTCCAACACGGTAGACCACCATGTGGCAACAACAACATCGGCATCGACAATGTATTTGTCAGCCACTTCGGGCACATATGACATGCTTACAGAATCATCGAAATCGAACCATCGATTGGTTTTAAATCCCTCGATATAGATCAGCATGCACCGCAAAAAGTAAGGCAAGCGATATTCCATATAACGTGTTTTGACAGGAAAAGTGAGGTGTACATCATATCCTTTTTTAGCCAAGCGATTGGCATACTCGTACATGATCCGAAACCCACCCGCCGGTCGGCGAGGTTTGAAGGGCAATATAAAATTTATTCTCACTTTCATTGGCAGATATACGTAGTTTGTTGATCAGAAAGGATATCCTATGGCAATATGCCATGCTGTGTTTTTCCCTATTTTATGAGGTTCGGTTATCGGCCACTTCTTCAGATTCGGATCTTTCGACGGATTATATGCTTTCCATCCGCAATCGAGACGAACAAGCACAAAGTCGAAATCGAACCGTAAACCAAGCCCCCAAGATAGAGCAATTTCCTTATAGAATTGATTGAACTTAAATTGTCCGTTGTCTTGCTCTTCATATTTCCGAGCCGTCCACACATTTCCTGCATCCACAAACGCTCCTAACTCTAATAACCAAAACAGCTTACTACGATATTCGAGATTAGCATCGAAGCGAATGTCTCCCGAGTGATAGAAGAAATTGTTGTATTCGTTACTCTTAGGATAAAATGAGCCGGGACCTAATTCTCTTACTGTCCAACCCCTTACACTGTTTGCCCCTCCCGAGAAGAATCGCTTTTGAATAGGTATTTGCTTATAGTTGCCGTAGGGCAATGCTACACCGCCACCTAAACGCCATACCACTTTATTTTTTTCGTCTATCGTCAACGAACGACTATAATCCACAACTCCTTTCACATACTGAACAAATTTTGTTCCGAAGATCTCCCTTGCTCCTGTTTCAGGTTCTTTGTCGGCATCAGTTAGTTTAGCTATCAGTGCCAAAGTATTACCTGCCGTTTCAAGAGACGCACGCAACGAATAGATAGGTTGTGTAGCTCTGTTACTCGACCCGTAACCTGTTTTAGTAAAAGTATATCCTGTACCCAAAATAAACTGGTCGGTGAAATTATATTGCCTTGCATTGGGTGTCAACGTACTCGAAAAATTAGCATTCAAGTACGGTATGTGTACATAGCTCAATTCTATGAGGTCGATAGTGTGGCGTGCCGAACTCCAACGCCTGTCCTGCCATAAATATTTTACACCTGTCGATAATACTGTACGGGTAAAATAACCCGGACGACGCTGATAAGTATAATTTGTTACATACTGTGTAGAAGCGTGTATATCTTGCCTGAAATCTTTGCTGAGAAAAGGAAACATGAAGCGTGGGAATGTCAGGGAAGTTTCTCCTCCGACTTCGAAATAATTATCCCTATAATTGCTGAATGACGGAGAAGTAGCCTCATAAGCTCCTTTGATCCGAACATTAAACAACTCTGACCCACGAAACACATTACGATGGAGGTATCCCAGTCCGGCTTCAACACCAAACGAACCTCCCGAGTTGGTACCTTCTATCTCGGCGGAAACTCCCTGCTTCTTGTCCGGAACACAGGTGATCAAACAATGGAGTGATGCCGAATCACCAACAGCTTTATAATATGTAATATTCACATTGCGAAGTATATCGAGCTGCGAGAGGGCGTTGTAAGTCATTGTCGTTTGCGTCTCGCTATACAACGACTCGGGCTTGATATAGCAATTGTCGAGTATTATATAGGGCTTGATGTACCGTCCACGTTCTCCGTACTTTATAGTATAGCCATTTCTGCTGTATTCGTCCGACACAGAGTACGAATTTAAGTCTCCATCTATCGGATTGTAATCGACATACAAGGTTACGTCCTTTACCCAATATTGCTTGTGAGGTATTGCCACATTAGAAATAGACTTATCACTCTGTCTCTGCGTGAATGGAGATATTATGAGGTCGATATCAACCTGATTTTTAAGTCTCGTCGTATCAGCTACAAATCCGATATAGTCTTTATCGAAGTCGTAGTACCCAATTCGCCTGAACAGAGAGCGTATTCTATCACGTTCCTTATCTAATATATTGAGATCAAACATCATACCTTTTTCCACTAAGGAGTTTGCAAACAAGGCGCTGTCAACCCCAAATCGGACTGAATCACGTGTGGTCTTCAAGCGTTTTTTCATTTCTTTCGACAACGGCAACGCGTATTCTTTCTTCCCGAAAACAGAATCGGAAATATTGATCGTATAATTATTGATCAAAAATGGCTCCTTAGAATCGATATTATATATTACATCGGCTTTCTTATCTTGCAACTTTACTTCCGATCTCACTTTGGCATTCAGATATCCTCGGTTTGTCATTATTCTCTTCAAGGTCTCTTCCGATTTTTCGACATACGTACTGTCATATATGATCGGAGCCTCACCGGCATTCTGCAAAGTGCGGTTGACCCACTTTGTCGAATCTTTGCCCGCCATGTTATAGATGAACAACGGAAGCTTAAACAACGTGAAGGTTTTGTAATTAGGCTTTTGTTTGAGATAAGACTCCATTTCGTAAGGCGATATGGCAGTGGTATCACTTATCACTTTCGCACTTGACAGTAGATAGTCACCATCGGGCACAAATTTGGTTGTACTACACGATTGCATCTGCATCAAGAAAATGCAGATACCGACAAACAGTATATAAATTGATGATTTGAACTTCATTCTTCGCGAAAGTAATTACCTATCTTCATAATAGAACTACAAATTTAGGATTTTAATTGTTTCTTTTTATAGATTTGTACTAACAAAACTGTTTTTAGATGTTTAAAGTAGACCATATTGCTATTTGGGTAGATGACCTCGAAGCGATGAAAAATTACTATTCTACGTTTTTTGATGCTGAATGCAACGATAAATATACAAATCCCGGTACAGGATTCAGCAGCTATTTTCTTCGTTTCGGCTCCGATTCTTCACGTATAGAAATTATGCACCGCGCCGATGTTCCGGAAAACAAAAACGATGTGATCGACAAGCAACACCGAGGATATATACATCTGGCGATGGAGGTGAAAACGCCTGAGGAAGTAGACTGCATGGCTAAGAAAATATCAGACGGCGGATACAAAATTTTGCGAGGACCACGAACATCGGGAGATGGATATTATGAATTTGAGACTATTGATCCCGAAAACAATCGCCTCGAAATTATCTGCAACATGAACGAAAAGAATTGACAAGATGAGTGTGAGCAAGGCTAAACAAAAATATATACGTTCGCTGAAAGAGAAGAAGTTCCGAAACGAGCATGGCGTATTCGTGGCAGAGGGGTATAAAATCGTCTCCGAACTGTTGGCGGTATATCCGTGCAAGTTGTTGGTGGCAACACAAGATTTCATTGACAATAATAAGAATATTATCAATGTAGAAGAACTTGTTGTGGTATCGGATGATGAATTGACGAAAGTCAGTTTTTTGCAATCTCCTCAGCAGGTATTGGCTATTTTCGTACAACCACAAGATATCCTCAGCTTCGACCCCGACAAGGAGCTCATACTTGTGTTAGACTGCGTGCAAGATCCCGGTAATATGGGTACGATAATGCGCCTTGCCGACTGGTATGGAATAAACCACATCGTATGTTCGCGCGATTCGGCAGATATCTATAATCCCAAAACGGTGCAAGCCACGATGGGAGCAATTGCCCGGGTGAGGGTTCACTACACCGACCTGCAAGAATTGTTATCGAAATACAAAGACACACCGATATATGGAACGTTTTTGGATGGAGGAAATATGTACGAACAGCCGTTGTCCCCGAATGGAATCATCGTGATGGGAAATGAAGGTAAAGGCATAAGCCCCGAAATAGAACGGTGGGTAACCAACAAATTGTTTATCCCCAATTACCCGCCCGAAAGAGCGACATCCGAATCGCTCAATGTTGCTATTGCCACAGGGATCATCTGTGCCGAATTTCGCCGCCGAAGTTTATTGCACTAAGGCATAAGCACTAAAACGGCTCGATTGGTAGATCGGGCACAAAGGGAAGTAGCCCGATTTCACCTTTCCTCCGTCAATCACAAGCGGATATTGCGCTGTCAGTTGCTGATGTTTTTGATAGACCAGCCCATCAGTTGTGCCAAAGTCGAGATAGAAATACCCCGATGATGATGGCGATATGTAGTTTCGGTACAGGCACAAACTCAGATAGCCCATATTGTAACGCATATTCACTTCGAGGCAAGGATGCAAAACACAACCTCCCCCGTTATTGACATATATCATCATATCCACGCCTATGCAGCCTTTATAAACAGAAGCACATTCTCTCACCAATATCGCCTGCAACGATTCTTGTACACGCATCAGTTGGTCTTGAGGAATCATATCGGTCAACTGCTTTTCAATCTCCGTCTGTGCCATAAGGCTATTGGATAGGTAGCCCCCTTTCTCGTTAGTCTGAAACAATGAGTAACCGACGAAAACGACATGCCCCATCCCGTCGGAAAGAAATTCCATAGCAAAATCAATCTTCTTGTCCAAGACTTTCTCTATCGACACCGACTTCTGCTTTTTCAGAGTGCCGTGCAGTATTTGATTTTCCGTTCTCGTCAATCCCGTTTCGGGTAACCACAGCAGACCTCTTCCCGACGATGAATAGGGCGCTTTTGAGACATATCGTCCTGCGGATTGATCGAGGAACTGATTGATTTCCTCCAACGAATGAAAAACATGTGGTTGTATATCAGCTTCTATATAGGTATGCTGATGGCATATTTCCGCCAAGCAGTCGCGTGCAAACAAACGGCTGTTGAGATAAACCAATTTGTCGTTCCATGCAGAAAACCGCAAGCTGATATTATGTGCTTGATTCAATTCTTCGAAATAATGGATAGTCTGAGGACTAACACCCCACAGCATCACTTCTTCGTCAGACAGAGAGCCGATTTCTTTTTCCGATATTGGAGATACACGAAAGCCTATCTTATCCAAAACCGCCAAAAAATCATCACTCAACACCCTGTCCACCCACACGCCGTCTCCCTCTTGAGCATACCATGCCGGCAAAAAGCTCAATTCGCTTTGCATCAAAACCACATTAGCCGGTGGCGTATAGTAAGGAGAACCATTGAGAACAGCGGTTTCGTGTCCGGGATTGAAATAGTGAATCATTGCTACATTTCGTTTCAGACACAAAGATACATTTTATTCACGCAATTTTATATCTATGCTGCACCAAGCAAAAAAAACAAGGCCACACCCATGTGCAGCCTTGCTTCCTATATTTGTCAAACCGACCTGTTATACACCTTGTTCCGAAAGTTTTCCGAAAAGATTATAAAGAATTAATCAACGAATAAGCTTTCAGGCTATTTTAGTTCTGTCGGGCTTATTTTGTCCATATCACCATAATCAAGATTTTCGCCGGCCATTCCCCAGATAAACATATAATTGCTTGTTCCGGCACCCGAATGTACTGACCACTCAGGAGATAGTACAGCTTGCTCGTTGTGTATCCATATATGGCGAGTTTCTTGTGGTTGACCTAAATAATGGCATACAGCTTGTCCCTTAGGTACTTCGAAGTAAAAATATGTCTCCATGCGTCGGTCGTGAATATGAGCCGGCATAGTATTCCATACACTTCCCGGTTTCAATTCGGTCAATCCCATTTGCAGTTGACATATCTGCACCGTTTCTTTTACTATCAATTGATTTATTACCCTTGCATTCGACTCCTCTAAAGAGCCGGCATTGATAATATTTGCATCGGCTAATGTTATGTGTTTCGTTGGATATGATGTGTGAGCAGTAGCCGAGTTGAAATAAAATTTGGCGGGTTCATCTGCCGAATCCGATGAAAATATCACTTCGTGATCTCCTGACCCTACATAAAGAGCCTCTTTAAACTTGAGTGTATATTCTTTATTGCCAACTTTAACTTTGCCTGTGCCCCCCACATTTATAATACCAAGCTCTCTGCGATGAAGAAAATTAGGAGCTTTCAACGGATCTATGGTGCTGAGCTGGAGTGAGCGTGCAACTGGCATTGCGCCACCTACAATAAAACGGTCATACATCGTATAAACCATATTTATTTTATTGTCAGTAAAGATCGTCGGTATATGAAATTCTTTACGCAGTTTTTCGGTATCATATCCTTTTACATCTTCAGGATGATGAGCATATCTTACCTCATAATTGATGTGGCTCTGTGCTTTTACAAACATAAATGACAAACTTAATATAAATAATAAACCTAATTTTTTCATGTTTTTTTATTTTACGGGTTCTGTAAATTTTGATTCTTTAATTATACGTATTCTATTCCAGATCATTAATGTCAGAGTTATTGCTCCAAGTATAATAGGACCAACGATTTTCATATTTGCCGTCAGATGGTATATACTCCAGCATAGTGGGCTTGATGCAAAATCGAGAGATGCAGCCTCAGTGAAGCCATCAGGAATCCTTACCGCAGCATCATTTGTTCGGGCAAATACATCTTGAGCAGCTAAGGAAAATACTGGAGCTAAATTGGTAACTAGATAAACCCCTCCGACAATTATGATGATTCCTATAATAAACGTTTTAAATACATTGCCCTTTGTTATGGGAAGAATTAGCGGAAATAGGTAGAACATTCCGGCAAGCGAAGCCAATGGCAAAAACTGATTGCCGGGAAGAATGACCGAAAGAAATATAGTTGCCGGTATAAGCAACAATGAAACGACTAATGTCGCTGGATGACCAATAACCAACGCCGGGCTCATTCCGATATAAAGACCTGTGCTGTTCTTAAATTTCTTTTTGATCATTTCTTTCGTCGCATCAGATATTGGCAACAATCCCTCGATAAAGAGTCCTGTAATGCGAGGGATAAGTTCCATAACAGCTCCCATCTGAACACCTAACATCAATATCAACGGTAAATCATATTGGGCAAGTATACCTATACCGCATCCCACTATGACGCCTAAGAACAATGGCTCTCCTAATAGACCAAACTTCTTTTTCATCCCTTCGGCATCAATATTTATTTTATTGATACCCGGTATAAGATCTAATCCCTTGTTCAGTATCAAGGCTATGGGAGCTAGTCCTCCACAGAATGGCTGGGGAATGGAGATACCATCCATCTTGTCATAAAACTTCTGGAAACGAGGTGCCATCCAATCGGCTATAATCAGGGTTATGATGTAACATATAATTGCAGCAAAGAAGCCCCACCATATACTATCTGTCGCATAATATGCCAAAGCACCCACAAATGCAAAGTGCCAATAATTCCAAAGGTCAATATTTACTGTTTTTGTAGTTTTCGTCAATAGCATCAGCAGGTTTACGCCTAAACATACGGGAATAACAAATGCTCCTATCGATGTTTCGTAGGCGATGCGTGCCGCTGCCGGCCAACCCAAATCGAATATCTTGAGTTGAAGATCGTAGACTTCCACAACTTTACTTAATGCCGGACCAAGAGCACTGGTTAATAGTGCTGTAATAATAGAAAGCCCGATGAAACCGACACCAACTAAAAGTCCACTTTTTACGGCTTTTCCCAATTTGACACCGATACAAATACCTAAGATTGTGAATAGTATTGGCATCATCACAGGAGCACCCAAGCCTATTATATAGCTGAAAGCAGACTCGATATATTGTCCGAATGATTCTATGTTCATTGTGCTTGTTTCTTATTTAGGTTGTTTGCCAATATATGCCAATATGCCACCATCAACATATAGAATGTGTCCATTGACAAAGTCTGAAGCCTTTGACGCCAAAAATACAACCGGGCCTTCCAAATCTTCCGGATTACCCCAACGTGCAGCCGGAGTTTTGGATATAATGAAAGAATCGAAAGGATGAGGCGATCCATCTGCTTGCTTTTCTCTCAAGGGAGCTGTCTGTGGAGTCGCAATATATCCGGGTCCTATGCCGTTTACTTGAATATTGTGTTCAGCCCAATCGCAAGCCAAATTTTTAGTCAGCATTTTCAGCCCTCCTTTGGCGGCGGCATAGGCTGCAACGGTTTCGCGTCCAAGTTCACTCATCATCGAGCAGATATTGATTATTTTTCCAGCCCCTTTTCTCATCATACCGGGAACAACAGCCTTCGATACTATAAATGGACCAATGAGGTCGATGTCAATAACTTCCTTAAAGTCTTCAACACTCATTTCCAATGTTGGAATACGTTTGATGATTCCCGCATTATTTACCAATATATCTATATCTCCATACTTCGATGCAACATCTGCGACCATTGCTTTCACGTCCTCTTCTTTGGTTACGTCGCACTGATAACCATAGGCGATGATTCCTTCTTTTTTGTATTGTTTTTCAGCTTCGGCAATCATTTCTATACGGCGTGCATTGAATATTATAGTAGCTCCTGCTTTTCCTAACGCCGTAGCCATCGACATTCCTATACCGTAGGTTGCCCCTGTAACAAGGGCTATTTTACCATTTAAAGAAAATAAGTCTTTCATGTTTTTATTTTTTTCTTGATGTC